>JAHFCD010000321.1 GCA_023249695.1 Elusimicrobiota bacterium | reverse complement strand
GACGATGCGCACGACCTCGAGGCCGGCGATGGTGCCCGCGTCCTTCGTCGCCTGGCGCTGGTTGTCGTTGAAGTAGGCCGGGACGGTGATGACGGCCTTGTCGATCGTCGTGCCGAGGAAGGCCTCCGCGTCGCGCTTCACCTTCTGGAGCAGGAAGGCGGAGAGCTGCTGCGGCGTGTATTCCTTGCCGTCGGGGGCCTTGTACTTGTGGTCGGTGCCCATCTTCCGCTTGAAGGCCATGAAGGTGCCTTCGGGGTTGGCGACGGCCTGGCGGCGCGCCGGCTCGCCGACGAGCAGCTGGCCGTCCTTGGCGAACGCCACGTAGGACGGGAACGCCTTGCCGCCGAGGCTCGTGCCTTCGGCCGACGGGATGATGGTGGCCTTGCCGCCTTCCATCGCCGACGCCGCCGTGTTCGAGGTGCCCAAGTCAATTCCGATGATTTTGCTCATAGTGTTAAGCCTCCGTAGATTTAGGTTCGTCCTTTTGCAGGCGCACTTTCGCGGTGCGCAGCACTTTGTCGCCCAGCAGGAAGCCGGCCTGAAGCACGTCGGCCACGGCCCCTTCCTCGAAACCCGGCTTGTTCACGAAGCCGAAGGCCTCGTGGTAATGCGGGTCGAACGGCTTGCCCAGCGGGTCCATCTTCGTCACGCCCTCTTCCTTGAAAAGCTTATCGTACTCGCGGAAAATCGCTTCCATGCCCTTGGCCAGAGGCGTGTCCGCGGCGTGACCCGCCTTGATGTCTTGATGGGCGTGGCGCAGCAGGTCGTACAGCGGCAGCAGCTTCGACAGCACCCCGGCGGCCCCGAGCTTGTACCAGTCCGGCTTCTCGCGGTCCACGCGCTTGCGGTAGTTCTCGAACTCGGCCTTCAGACGCAAAAGCTGATTGTAATAATCGGGTTCGGGCGCCTTCTCCTGAACGGGGGCGGAAACGGGCTCCTCCGCCGGAGACTGCTGGTCCACGTCTTCGCTCATAAGCCCTTCTCCAAGCCGTGCGTTTCAAGATCCCACTCGTTGAGGCGGGACTCGACGAGCCGCCCGACGAAATCGACGAGGCCGATCATGCGCGAGTACTCCATACGCTTGGAGCCGATGACGCCCAGCACCCCGAGCACGCGATCGCCGTGGCGATAGACGTGGGTGATGACGCTCGCGTTGCGAAGCTCGGGCAGGCCGCTCTCCGCGCCGATGCGCACGCGCACGCGCGACGAGGTCGGGTCGTCCTTCAGCTCTTTTTCGAGCATGACCGCGAGGCGGTCCTTTTCGCCGATGACGCGCATCAGGGACTGGACCGTCTTCAGGTCGCCGAACTGCTCGGCCTGGCTCAGGATGTTGTCGGCGCCCTCGACGTAGATCGCCTCGGGCGAGGTCACGCGGCCGACCTCGGTGAGCAGCTCTCCCGCCAGGTTCGTCAGCTCCGAGAACTCGCGCTCCATCTGCGAGAGCTTGGCCATGATCATGCTCTGGGCCTTGTCCACGGGCACGCCGCGGATGTTCTCGTTGAGAAAGCGGTTGAGCATGTTGACCTGGCGCGCGCTCGGCGCGAACGCGAGCTGGATCGGCCAATGCCGGACGAGGCCGGAATCGGTGATCAGGACGCCGAGGACGTTGCGGCCGCCGAGAGGGAGCAGCTCCAGGCGCTTGATCGACTGACGGCCCATCTGAGGCGACAGGACGATGCCGGCGCCGTGCGAAACCCGGGAGAGCAGGCGCGAGGTCTCCGACAGCAAGGTGTCGAGCTCCTCGATGCGGCTCTTATACTGCTCCTCGATGCTTTCCTTCTCGGAGGCGGCGAGGCGTTGGACGCCGGAGAGGTAGTCCACGAAGAAGCGGTAGCCCTTGTCCGTGGGCTCGCGGCCGGCGGAGGTGTGGGCCTGGTGCAGGAAGCCGTCGTTCTCGAGCTCCTGCAGGATGCTGCGGATGCTCGCGCTCGACAGGTCGAGGCCGGCCTCCTCGGCGATCAGCGCGGACGAGACCGGCTTCGAGGTTTTGATGAAATAGTGGACGATCCACTGGAGAAGGTGGCGCTTGCGTTCCTGGACGACCTCGGGCTTAAGCTGTCTCATCTGATTCGCGTATACTGGCAGTCCACTGATCCGACTGCTAATATTTTACCCCAACCGGCCAAAGTTGTCAATCCCCCCCCTCCGACTGCTCATTTAGAAATAGGACGGCCCGGCTCGATTCGCCTGGGCGAATCGCGTCGGGCCGCGCCATTTTAAGGAAACGCCTATTTCTTCGGGATGGCGTTGAGGGCGATGGCCTTCGCGCCCATGATCACTTCGTCGATGATGCCGTACTTGAGCGCCTCTTCCGCGGACATGTAGTTGTTGCGCTCCATGTCCCGGTTGATCTTCTCGAAGGTCTGGCCGGTGTGCTTGGCCATGATCTCCTCGAGGATGCGGCGGGTGTGGGACATCTCCTTGGCTTCGACCAGGATGTCGGTCGCCTGGCCGGAGATGCCGCCGACGAGGGGCTGATGGATCATGATGCGCGAGTTGGGAAGCGCGTAGCGCTTGCCCTTGGAGCCCGCGGCGAGGATGACCGCGCCGAAGCTCATCGCCATGCCCATGCAGATCGTGGTGATCGGCGACTTGATGAACTGCATCGTGTCGTAGACGGCGAGGCCGGCCGTGACCATGCCTCCCGGGCTGTTGATGTAGAGGTTGATGTCCTTCGTGCTGTCGTCGCTGTCCAAGTAGAGGAGCTGGGCGATGAGGGTGTTGGCCGAGTCGGTGGTGAACTCGCCCTCGTAGCCTCCGACGAAAATGATGCGATCCTTCAGCAGCCGCGAGTAGATGTCGTAGCCGATGACGGAGCCCTGCGTGGCGCGTTCGATGACTTGGGGGATGAGGTTCATGGCCGCATTGAAGCAAATTTCCTATCCTCGGTTCATGGAAAACGCGGCGCTGCCCGGCTACCCCGGAACGCGCGGCCTCAATTTTTGGGAAGCCGACGCGACGCTCAAGAGCGTCGCGAGCCCGATGCTCACCCCGCAAGGCCGCGTCCGCTCCTCCGAGTTCGGGGCGTACGCGGGGCGCACGCTCGACGCCCTCGTCGACGCCGCGCACGCGCCCGCGAACCTGCCGAAGCTCGTCGACGGCTCGGTGCGCTACTGCCCCGAGCAGCTCGAGGCGCGCCAAGCGCTGGCCCGCGCGATCTACGGCGGCCCCGGGCCGCTGACGCTGACCGAGCGCATGACGCGCGCGGTGCTCGCGAACTACTGCGGCGAGGGCGGGATCACCTGCCCGCTGGCGATGACCGACGGGCTGATCGGCCTCATCGAAAAACGGGGCACCGCCGCGCAGATGCGGGAATTCCTCCCCCGCCTGAGGTCCGACGATCCCGACTGGGCGCTGACGGGCGGGCAATTCGTCACCGAGCGGCAGGGCGGCTCGAACGTCGCGGCCAACGAGACGGCGGCCGTCCCCAACGCGGACGGCTCCTGGTCGCTGCGCGGCGTGAAATGGTTCTGCTCCAATCCCGGGGAGCTATGGGTCACGACCGCGAAGACCCCCGAGGGCGTCGTCGCGCTGTTCCTGGTGAAGCGCAGGCTCCCGGACGGCCAGCTCAACGGCCACAAGATTCTCCGCCTCAAGCCGATCGGCGGCACGCGGGGCAAGGCGACCGTCGAAGTGGAGTACGCGGGCGCCCTCGCGGACATGATCGGCAAGCCGCGCGAGGGCCTCGTCCTCCTCGTCAACGAGATCCTCTCCGTCTCGCGGCTGCACGTCGCCGCCGCCGCCCTCGGCTTCGCCGGGCGCGCCGTTCTCGAGGCCCGGACCTTCGCCGATTGGCGCGTCGCCTACGGCAAGCCGCTCACCGCGATCCCGTCGGTCGCCGCGCGGCTCGCGTCGATCGAGGCGATCCACGCGGGCATGCTCTCCGCTTTCTATCACGGCCTCGAC
Organism: Elusimicrobiota bacterium; assembly: GCA_023249695.1. Taxonomy (GTDB): domain Bacteria; phylum Elusimicrobiota; class Elusimicrobia; order UBA1565; family UBA9628; genus GWA2-66-18. The sequence continues at coordinate 87 of JAHFCD010000321.1, read as the reverse complement.
GCGCTCGAGACCGGCACGGCCGACGCCGAGGCGCTCGTGCCCATGCTCAAGACGGAGCTCTCCATCCGCGCCAGCGGCCTCGTGCGC
>JAHFCD010000320.1 GCA_023249695.1 Elusimicrobiota bacterium | reverse complement strand
CGGCGGCAGCGGCGGCTCCGGAGGGATGGGGGGCGGCGTGGGGGGCGGCAAGCCCAAGGAGTCCGCCGGAAAACCGGACGGCGTGACGACGGGCCCCGGCGCGGGAGCGTCGGCGGCGGGAGCCGCGGGGGCCGGAGGGGTTATTAACTCCGACGCGCCCGCGGAGGAGCGGGGCCCGACGGCGATGGTCGGCACCCCGGAGGTCGGCGCGGGCTCTCCGAGCGGCAAGAAGTTCAGCCTGAAGCCGGGCGGGCCGCAGATCATCGAGACCAATATCCATCTCACGAAGAAGAACGTCCCCGTCGTCGGCTTCACGGCGAAGATGGCGATCGACGACGACGGCCAGGGCGGAGGCGGGAAAGGCGACTTCACCCGCCAGAAGGAGACCTCGCTGCGGTATCCGGGAGGCGCGAGCCTCAACCCGCGCGCCGTGCCCTTCGTCGTCATCCCGCTGGATTTCCCGGCCGCGCATCCGAACGTCAAGCTCGGCGATTACTCGTCGGTCACCTACGGGGGCAAGACCTTGTACGCGATCGTCGGCGACATGGGGCCCAAGGGCGTCCTCGGCGAGGGCTCCACGGCCCTGGCCAACGGCATGGGCATCAACTCCAATCCGGTCAGCGGCGGCCTGGACACCGCGAGCGTGCGTTACCTCATCATCCCCGGCAGCGGGGCCAAGTACCCGATCCCGCGCAAGTCCTCGGAGGTCCAGGAGCGGGGCCGCCTCATCTTCGAGGCCGCGGGCGCCGAGATGAAGTAGCCGGGCCCGAGCGCTCGTCGCGCGAGAAATGCTAAAATCCATTTCTAACCGTGGCGATTCTTCTCAGCTGTCAAAAACTCACCAAGAGCTTCGGCATACGCCCGCTCTTCGAAGGCCTGTCGTTCGGGCTGTTCGAGGGCGAGCGCACCGGCCTGATCGGGCCGAACGGCGCCGGCAAGTCGACCTTGCTGAAGATGCTCGCCGGGCTCGAGTCCGTCGACGAGGGCAAGGTCGTCGCGCGGCGCGGCTTGCGCGTCGGCTACGTCGCCCAGCAGGATCGCTTCGAGACCGTGGGCCCGGGCTGGAGCGTGCGCGACGAGCTCGGCCGCGCGCTGCAGGGCTTGAACCTCGAGGATTGGGAAATCGACATGCGCGTCGAGGACGGAATGGAGCGCTCCGGCTTCGTGGACCCCGCGCAGAGCGTCGACAAGCTCTCGGGCGGCTGGCGCAAGCGCCTGGCGATTTTGTCTCAAGTCCTCCGTGAACCGGACCTCCTTCTCCTTGATGAGCCGACGAACCATCTCGACCTCGAGGGCGTGCTGTGGCTCGAGCGCTTCATGTCGGGCCTCACCTTCTCGTTCCTGACCATCACCCACGATCGCTCTTTCCTGGAACGGGTCTGCAACCGCGTCATCGAGCTCAACAAGCGCTACGAGGACGGGCACTTCTCGAGCCAGGGCAACTACAGCGACTTCCTCGAGAAGCGCGAGGCGCTGTTCAGCCATCAGGCCACTCTCCAGGACACGATGCAGAACACGGTCAAGGGAGAGATCGCCTGGCTGCGCAAGGGGCCGAAGGCGCGCTCGACCAAGCAGCAGGCGCGCATCGACCGCGCGGGCGAGATGATCGCCGACCTGGCCGAGCTCAAGTTCCGCAACGCCCAGGTCCGCGCGACCGAGATCGACTTCGACGCGACCGGCCGCCAGAGCAAGAGCCTCGTGCGCTGCGTCGGCGTCGAGAAGTCCATGGGCGGCCGCAAGCTGTTCGGGCCGCTCGATCTCATCCTGTCTCCGGGAGACAAGCTTGGGTTGCTGGGCGAGAACGGCTCCGGGAAGAGCACCTTGCTCAAGCTGTTCTCGGGCGCGCTCGCTCCGGACAAGGGGACGCTGCGCCGCGCGGACAATCTCCGGGTCGTGACCTTCGACCAGCACCGCGAGCAGCTCGACATGACGAAGACGCTCAAGCGCTCCCTGTGCGAGGTCGGCGAGCACGTCGACTTCAAGGGCCAGCGCATCCACGTCTACGGCTGGGCCGAGCGCTTCCTGTTCCGCACGGAGCAGCTCGAGTACCCGATGAGCCGCCTGTCGGGCGGCGAGCAGGCGCGCGTGCTGATCGCGCGGCTGATGCTTCGCCCCGCGGACATTTTATTGCTCGACGAGCCCACCAACGACCTCGACCTCCAATCGCTCGAGGTGCTCGAGAACAGCATGATGGAGTTCCCGGGCGCGCTCGTGCTCGTGACCCACGACCGCTATCTGCTGGAGCGCGTCAGCCAGCGCATACTCGCGCTCGACGGCAAGGGGCGCGCGAATTTCTACGCCGACCTGTCGCAGTGGGAAGCCGCCCGCGAGGAATCCGACTCGCTCGGCGTCTCGCACCCGGTCGCGGCCGCCGTCGCGGCCAAGCAGGCGCTCTCGCCGAAGGAGGCCAAGGAGCTCCAGAAGATGGAGGCGGGCATCAAGGCCGCGGAGAACGAGGCCGCGATGGCGCGCGCGGCGCTTGAGGATCCCGCGATCGCGACCGACGCGCCCGAGCTGATCAAGCGGCAGGTGCGCCTGGACGAGGCGCGCCAGCGCGTCGAGGCCTTGTTCCAGCGCTGGAACGAGCTCGAAGCGCGCGGATGAGATTCCGGCCCTGGCTTTTGGCCTTCCTCTGCCTCTTCGGCTCCGCCTGCACGACGCAAGCGGACACGGCTACCCGCAAGAAGCGGCTGCTGCTCGCCGCCAAGAACGGAGATACGAGCGTCATGACGCGCCTGCTCGATGAGGGCGCGGACATCGAGACCCGCAACCCCGGGGACGGCTGGACCCCCCTGATGTGGTGCGCGGTCCGGGACAACGTCGCCGGCGTGAAGCTTCTGCTGGCCCGCGGCGCGAAGATCGAGGCGCGCGACGGCAAGGGGCTGACCGCCTTGCTGGTCGCGGGGCGCTGGAGCAAGCGGGCCGGAGCGGGCGCCCTGCTCGACGGGGGCGCCAACATCGGCGCCCTGGACGACCTCGGCTGGACCGCGCTGATGTGGGCGGCGTTCAAGGGCCAGAAGGAGATGGCGGTCTTCCTGCTCGACCGGGGCGCGCCGGTCGAGACGCGCGACGCCGACGGCCGCACGCCGCTCATGCTGGCCGCCACGAAAGGGCACGAGGAGATCGTCACGATCCTGCTCGCCCGCGGCGCGATCGTCTCAACCAAGGGCCCGGAAGGCAAGACCGCCGCGGAGCTGGCCGAGAAGAACGGCTATGAGGACCTGGCGGCGCGGCTCAGGGCTTCTTCAAATCGATGAAAGGCGTCGCGCCGCTCGTGACCTGCGGCAGCTGGCCGTTCCACTTGTCCACCGCGCGATAGTTCACGAGCGTCTGCGTCAGCGACGCCTGGAGAAGGCGGTTGGATTCCGATTGGGCCTTCGCGCGCACGAGGATGGACTTGGCCTCGCCTTCGGCCTGGGCGACGGCTGCCTTGGCGAGCGTCTCCTGCTTCTGAAGCTCGTACTCGGCCTGCTGGGCCTGCTGCTGGGCGGCCATCTTCTGCTGCATCTGGTTCTCGATGGCGGGGGGCAGGTGGCCCGCGCCGAGGTTGACCTTGTCGAGCACGAAGCCCATCTTGGCCATTTCGCCCTCGAGGTTCTTCTCGATCGCCGTCTGCAGCTCGCCGCGCTTGGCGGAGATGATCTCCGACAGCGACATCTGGCCGGCGGCGTTCTGCGCCACGGTGATGATCGTGCGGCGGATGAAGGTGTCCTCGATGTCCTGCACGGGCGCGCCGCGGAACGAGCGGAACACGTGCGCGGCCTTTTCCTCCGAGGTGTTGTAGGTGACCGAGATGTCCTGGCGGATGTGCTGGCCCTCGCGCGTGGGCAGGTCGATCGAGTCGTCCTCCTGCGAGGAGCCCTCGGCCTGGCGCATGACCATCGTGTAGGTGCGCAGCGCGGTCGGGTAGCTCTGCACGCGCGTGATCCACGGCACGCGCATGGCCAGGCCCTGGCCGACGGTGCGCAGGGAGCCCGACCAGATGTTGAAGATCACGCCGGT
>JAHFCD010000319.1 GCA_023249695.1 Elusimicrobiota bacterium | reverse complement strand
CCGCGGCTCTCGAGCGCGGCGTCGACGGCTCCGCCCTCGATCCCGCCGCGGCGGGCGAGGCGGCCGACGCGCAGGCCTCGGCCCGCGACGCCGCCGGCCGGCTGCGCCGGGAGGTGTCCGACGCGGCTGGCCTCCTCGGCTTCATGCCCGGCGGCCCGGTGCGCCGCATCGACGAGGCGATGTCCGAGCAGGACGCGGGAGAGAAATCCCTGCGGCGCGGCGACGTGTCGGAGGGCCTGCGCCGCGGCGAAGCCGCGCTCGCGATCCTGCAGGACGGCGACAAGGATTCCTCGAGCGGAGAATCGGGGGCGAGCGGCGCGGGCGAGGCGATGAGCCGTCCGTTCGAGATGCCCGGCAGCGTCGTGCGCGGCGCGCCGCGAGGCGCGAGGGGAAAATCGACGGGCCGCGTGCGCCTTCCCTCCGCCGACGAGTACCGGCCGCCGCGCGAGCTTCGCGACGAGCTCGAGCGCTCCCTGCGTGAGCCGCGGCCGGCGGCCCACGATTCCGCGATCAAGGAATACTTCCGGCGCCTGATCCGCTGAGCGAGCGGTGTCAGGCCTGCGAATTCGTTGAATTCTCATGCGGGCGGGGGCGACGGCGTGTCGTCCATCGGGGACGGCGGGATTGACCCGCCTCTGGGGTAGACGCGACAATGACGGTCATGGTCGCGTCAACCCCAAGCCCCTCCGGACGACACGCCGTCGCCCCCTTTCCCGAATTCAACGAATTCGCAGGCCTGACACCAGGTCGGGCGTGTTAGCTATAATGAACTCATGTCATTTCAAGGGACGATAGAGGCCAACTGCCCGTCTTGCACGGACGGGTTCGAGGCTCCGATCTGGAGCTTCGTGCACGGAGGCAAGGACGCCATACTGCGCGACCAGGCCAAGGCCATGGAGTGCAACCTTCTGCTTTGCCCGTCGTGCGGCGCGGCTTTCGTCCCCGAGGCGGCATGGATCTATTACGAGCCCGACGACGAGATTCTCGCCTTCGTCTTCCCGATGTCGTACAAGGCCGAGGAGACGAAGTGGCGCGATAAGATGAAGGCCGATTTCGCCGCGATGCGCGAGGCGCTCGGCGACCATCTTCCGGTCGGCCATGAGCCCGAGGTGTTCTTCGGGCCCGAGGGCCTCGCCCGGCTCCTCGAGGCCGAGGATTGGCGCCGCGACGAGCGCGACGTGATGGCGTTTTTCGCCCATGACTTGAAGCTGTCGGTGTACAAGGCGAGCGCGGCCTGGGCGCGCGCGAACGCCGCCCCGTCGTGGCTTCCCTACACCGGAAAAACGCCGACGCGCGCCGGGATCGTCGCCGGCATCAAGCAGGTCGTGGCGGCCAACGACCGCCTCGCCGCCTGGTTCGACTACCTCGCGAAGCTGGAGAAAGACCCGGCCGCGGGCATGCCGCCCGCCGCGATGGCGGGGAATTGACCGGACCCCTGGCCGTTCCCGCCGCGGCGGCTAAAATCTTGAGGCCCCTCGCCGAGGAAGCGCGCGCGCGAGGCACGCCGCTGTACGCCGTCGGCGGCCCCGTGCGCGACTGGCTCATGCGGCGCCCCAATTTCGACCTGGACCTCACCGTCGACGGCCCGCCGGATCCGGTCGCCGACGCGGCGGCCCGGCTGCTCGGCGGGACCGTGACGGCCTTCGGCCGGTTCGGCACGCGCCGCGTCGTCTCGAAGGGCGCGTTCCGGGTTGACGTCGCCACGACGCGGGCGGAATCCTACCCCGAGCCGGCCTGCCTGCCCGTCGTGGAGCGGACCGGCGTGGCGATCGCCGTCGACCTGCACCGGCGCGACTTCACGATCAACGCGCTGGCCGTGCGCCTCGATGACGGCTCCAACGCGGTGACCGATCCGTACGGCGGGCTTCGCGACCTGAAGGCCCGCGTTCTGCGCGTGCTGCATCGCGCGAGCTTCCGCGACGATCCCACGAGGGTCTTCCGCGCCGCCCGCTTCCTGGCCCGGTTCAAGTTTTATCCCGCGCCCGATCTCGTGGACGACGCGAAGGCCGCGCTCGCGGCCGGCCATGCGGCCAAGCTGTCGCCTCACCGGCGGCTGCACGAGCTGGAAAGCATCCTGGCCGAGAAGGATCCTCGTCCGGCCTTCGTCCTGCTCAAGGCGTGGGGCTACCTCGCCCTGCTGCATCTCGACGCGCCGCCGCACAAGGTCCTGCCGGCCGGCGTCGAGCCGCGGCTGGCGGCGCTGGCGCTGTCTCTGGGGGCCGAGAAGGGGCGGGCCTTCGTGGACTCTTTCCCGCACGCGCATCACCGGCGCACGATCCTCCATGAGACCTTGGCCCTCGCGTTCTCCGACAAGGCGCCGCGCACCGTGCCCGAGCCTCCCGTGGCCGAGGCCGTGCGCCGCTTCCTGCCGAAGCTCCCTCCCGTCGCGCTGAGGCCCTGCTGGCTGACCGGCGCCGACCTCATCGCCGCCGGCCTCAAGCCCGGCCCGGCGTTTCACGCCCTGCTGGACGACGCCGCCCGCCTCCAGCGCGCGGGCCGGTTCAAGACCCGCGCCGCCGCGCGCGCCTGGCTTAAAATTCAGCCGACTTCTCCTTAATAAAAACCTGGAATTTCCCGTCGGGAAACGCTAGAATTCCGACGGAATGAAGCGCGCGGATGTCGTCTTTTCAGGCATGCGTCCCACCGGCCGTCTCCACCTCGGAAACTATTGGGGTGCGCTGAAGAATTGGGTCTCCCTTCAATCCCAGTATTCCTGCTTCTTCTCCGTCGTCGACTGGCACATGCTGACGACCGGCTACGACGATACCTCCAGCCTCCAGGAAAATTGCCGCGAGATGGTTCTCGACTGGCTGGCCGCCGGCCTCGATCCGGCCAAGTGCGTGATCTTCAAGCAGTCCGACGTGCCCGAGCACGCCGAGCTCGCCCTGATGCTCGCGATGGTCACGCCCCTCGGCTGGCTCGAGAATAATCCCACCTGGAAGGAGCAGCTTCAGGAGCTCGCGAAGACGAAGCACGAGCAGGTCGCCGAAGGCGCCGCCAAGGCCGCGGCGGCGGTCGCCGCGAAGGGCACGGCCGCCTCGCAGCAGGAGCTGCGCACCTACGGCTTCCTCGGCTATCCGGTGCTGCAGGCCGCGGACATCCTTCTCTATCACGGCACGAAGGTGCCCATCGGCCAGGACCAGCTCCCGCACGTCGAGCTTTCCCGTGAGATCGCCCGGAAGTTCAACCACGTGTTCGGCGAGGTGTTCCCCGAGCCGCAGCCGCTGCTGACCCCGACGCCGCGGGTGCTCGGCACCGACGCGCGCAAGATGTCGAAGTCGTACGGCAACGCGATCGACATCTACGAGACGGAGAAGTCGCTCGAGAAGAAGGTCAAGAACATGTACACCGACCCGACCCGCGCGACCGCGACCTCGCCGGGCCATCCGCTCCCGTGCGCGGAGAATCCTCCGGGCTGCTCGGTCTACGCGATGCACAAGCTTTACGCCGACGAGGCGTTCTACGCGAAGCGCGGCGACGAGTGCCGCGCGGGCCTGCTCGGCTGCGGCGCCTGCAAGAAGGACCTGCTGGCGGAGATGTCCGCCCCGTTCGACGACTTCCGCAAGCGCCGCGAGGCGTTCTCGGCCGCCCAAGTCGATTCCATCCTGGCCGACGGCGCCCAAAGGGCTCGCGCCGTCGCGCAGAAGACGATGGCCGACGTCCGCCGCGCGATGAGGCTCCGCTAAATGACCGAGAAGGCTTACGAAGTGTCGCTCGAGCTGTTCGAGGGTCCGCTCGACCTGCTGCTGTTCCTCGTCAAGAAGAACGACCTCGACATCAACAACATCCCGATCGCGCAGATCACGAAGGAATACCTCGCCTACCTCGAACTGATGAAGGACATGGACCTCGACATCGCGGGCGACTTCCTCGTGATGGCCGCCACCTTGATGGCCGTGAAGTCCCGGTCACTCTTGCCCACCGAACAGTCTTTAGAGGGCGACGAGGGCCCGAACCCGGCCGCGGAGCTGGCCCAAAAGCTCATCGAGTATCAGAAGTTCAAGGAGGCCTCGAAGTTTCA
>JAHFCD010000318.1 GCA_023249695.1 Elusimicrobiota bacterium | reverse complement strand
CGCGGGGTCGCCGTGCGCGTGACGGCGATCGACTCGGTTCCCGCGATCGCCGCGATCGCTCGAAAAAATTCCGCTTCGGATCCCGGCATCGAGATCCTCGAGGCCGACCTGTTCGATCTGGCCGCGTCGGGACGGCGCTTCGATTACGTGGTGGGCTCGCTTCTGCTCCATCATATTCCCAAAACCCGCCGGGCCGACGCGCTGCGGGCCGCCGACGGCCTGGCCTCTCGCGGAGTGATCTTCGTCGACCTCCTGCGCTGCCGCTCCGCGTACTGGGGCGCGCGCCTCCTGACCGGCCTCTTCGGCGACCGGATCACGCGCCACGACGGGCCTCTGTCCGTGCGCAAGGCCTTCCGGACCGGCGAGCTCGACGCTCTCGCGCGCGCGGCCGGCCTGCCGTATCTGCGGGCCGCCCGTCACCCGTTCTTCCGCGTCACGTTGGCGGGCCAAAAGGAAAATCCGCGTGGCTAAGATCGTCGCCGTCGCCACGGCCGTCCCCGCTCACCGCTTCAGCCAGACCGAGGTCCTCGCGATCAGCCGCGACCTGTTCGGCCCGCTGCTGGCCGGGCCCAAGCGCGCCGAGCTGTTCGAGCGCGCCGGCGTCGACGCGCGCAGCCTCGTCGAGCCGAAGCAGTACTACCTCGACGGCCACGACTTCGAGACGAAGAACCGGGATTACCTGAAGCACGCCCTCGCGTTGGCCGAGGCCTGCATCGCGGACTGCCTGGCTCAGGCGGGCGTGGGCCACGCCGAGGTCGACCACATCGTCAGCGTCACGACGACGGGCCTGCTGACGCCGAGCCTGGAGGCGCGCCTCGCGCAGGTCCTGCCGTTCGCGCGCACGGTCAAGCGCACGCCGCTGTTCGGCGTGGGCTGCGCCGGCGGCGCGGTGGCCCTGGCCCGCGCGGCGGATTATCTGGCGGGCCATCCCGCCGGGACGGTCCTGGTCCTCTCCGTCGAGCTGTGCAGCCTGACCTTGATGCCGTCGGAGCGCTCGATGACCCAGGTCGTGGCCGCGGCGCTGTTCGGCGACGGCGCCTGCGCCGTGCTCCTCGCCGGCCGCGACAGCAAGCTTGCGGCGCGCGCGAGCATCCTGCGCTGCGAGAGCCGCCTCCTGCCGGATTCGCTCGACGTGATGGGCTGGGATTTCACGAACGCCGGCATGAAGCTCGTGCTGTCCAAGCGCGCGCCGGAGATCATCGAGCGCCATTTCCGCGAGGCGGTCGTCGGCTTCCTGAGCGCGGAGGACGCGCGCCTGCCCGACCTCCACCGCGTCCTGCTTCATCCGGGAAGCTCCAAAATACTCGAGGCCTGCGAGCGCGCCCTCGGGCTCGCTCCGGAGAAGACCCGCCTCTCGCGCGATTTCCTCTCCGCCAACGGGAACCTGTCGTCGGCGAGCCTCCTGTTCATCCTGCGCGACGCGCTTCAGGCGCCGCCGCCGCCGGCGAGCCTGGACCTGATGGCCGCGTTCGGGCCGGGCTTCGCCTGCGAACAGCTGCTGCTGCGCTTCCCTTGAGCCCCGCGGCCGACGCGGCCGTCGTCGGCGGCGGGCCCGCCGGCTGCTCCGCGGCGATCTTCCTCGCGCAGCGCGGCGTGAACGTGATCCTCGTCGAGAAGGCCCGCTTCCCCCGCGCGAAGGCCTGCGGCGAGGGCGTGATGCCGTCAGGGCTCGGCGCGCTGCGCCGCCTCGGGGTCCTGGCCGAGGTCGAGCGCGCGGGCCGGCGCTTTTCCGGCGTGCGCTTCACCGAGCCGGGGGGGAGGTCGGCCGCGGGGGAATTTTCGGGCGGCGGCTACGGCCTCGTCTTAAGCCGCGAGACTTTGGATTTGATCCTCCTTGAAAAAGCGAAGACCGTCCCCGGCATCACCGTGTTGGAGGGCCGCCGGGCCGTCCGGCCGCTGCTCGACGCGCGGGGCTTCCTCGAAGGCTTCGAGACGGCGGCGTCCTATCCCGACGGCGCACCCGGTCCGCTTGAAATACGGGCGCGTCAGACCGTGATCGCCGACGGCTCGCTGTCTCTCGCCGCCGAGGCTTTAGGCCTGAAGCGTCGCCTGCCGCGACGCCGGCGCTACGGCCTGCGCACGCACTTCGCCGGCATCGCCGGTCTCGGCGACAAGGTCGAGGTGTTCTTTATTCCCGGCGGCGAGATCTACGTGGCCCCTCATCGCGAGCCGGGCACGGCCTTGGTTTCCCTCTTATTAGAAGAAAGCGCTCTCGGCCGTTTCGCCGGCCGCACCGTCGCGGCTTTCGAGGAGACGCTTCTGTCCTGCGCGTTCTTGCTCGACCGGTTCAGCGGCGCGTCGCGCCTGAGCCCGGTCATCGGCTTGGGCCCCCTCGGCGGGCGGCGGGATTCCTGGAGCGGCCCGGGGTGGTTGCTCGCCGGCGACGCGGCCAGCAGCGTCGATCCGATCACGGGCGACGGGATCGCGATCGCCCTGCAGAACGGCGAGTTGGCCGCGGAAACGATTTTCCGGCGGCTTCAGGGCCGGTCCCCGGAGGGCGACGGCGCCGCTTATGAGAGCGCGCGCCGCGCGCTGCTGCGCGACAAGCAGATGCGCGAGCGGCTTCTGTTGACGCTGACCTCGGCCGGGCCGCTGGTCCGGCGCGGCGTCCTGACCGTCATGGCCGCCTCCCCCAAGCTGTTTTCTCTTCTGATGTCGGAGGGATTTTCTCGAACGGATCCGCCTGAAATCGGCTGAGCGATTATTTTTTCTTCCAACGCTGGAAGCGCCCGCCTGGATTTCGCCCGAACGTTTTCGTTCTCCTGGCGAGGGTTTTGATATTTTTAAATATCAGAACCCCAGAGGGAGGAATGCAAACCTCAAAAAATCGGCGCTGGATTGGCGGCCTGTCAGGCCCAGGTCCCATGAAACGTCAGCGGCAGGTGATGATTGAACCAGGCCCGGGCGAGGACGCCCGCCTCGAGGTCCCGCGCGTCGAGCACGGCGGCGCAGGTGGCGCCCTTGTCCGCGTCGTAGACGAGGCTGATCAGGTAGCCGTCGTCCTCGGCCGTCGCGCCCGGCCGCGGGACGAACAGCGCTTCCGACGGGTAGCACTCGCGCCCTAAGGTCGTCTCGGCGGCCTTGCCGGTCTTCATGTCCATCTTCGCCAGGCGCGTGGCGAAGGAATGCGCGGAGGCCGGATCGGGCGACATCGCGACGAGATAGACGAAGCGGTGGTCCGCGGCGAGGCCCTTCGGGCCGACGATGGGGAATTCGCAGGTGCGGCCCCAGCGCTCCTCGCAGACGAGGGTTTCCCTGTCGAGATCGATCACGCCGCGCGTCAGCTTCGAGGCGCTGTCGACGGAGAGGCTTCCGGTGAGCAGCTCCGCGGCCAGGCGGTTGGGGCGGTCGAAGTCGGGATAGCGCACGAAGTCGACGACGATCTCGCGCCCGCGCTCGAAGGCGTTGACGAAGTGGAATTGAAAAAAAGGCTCGGCCTGGAAGCGTGTCCAGCGCGCGGGCTCGTCGAGAGGGACGACGAGCACGGTGGTGCCGAGCTCCGGCTTCCAGGTCAGGCTCTGGGCGAGAGGGCGGCGGCGGTAGAGCAGGTTCGCGAAGTCGAGGCGGGTGGGGGAGCCGAAAAAAATCGCGTGGCGCTCGGTGACGATGAAGTCGTGGAGGAAAACGGCCCCGGGCATCGGCACGTTGATCAGGCGCCGGGCGCGGCCGGCGTCGCCCAGCTCGAAGAGGTCGATCGAGGAGCCCCACGGCAGGACCTTCAGGCCGAAGTTGTAGAAGGCCTTGCGCGAAGGGACGTAATGCGGATGGGCCGAGAAGGTGTGGCGCAGGACCCCGGACAGATTCGTCGCGCCGACGGTCTTCAGGTCTTGGTCGTCGCAGGAAATCTCCGTGGGCAGGCTCGCCTCGAAAAGCGCGAAGAGCCGGTCGTTCCAGCGCATGACGCTGGTGTTGGCGGCGTTCTTGGGCCGCAGCGAGCGGGGAAAGCCGGAGGGGTGGGTGCCGAAGCTGAAGTACAGCGATTTTCCGGCCGCGCGTTCGCGCCGGAGCTCGACGCCCTGGATGA
>JAHFCD010000317.1 GCA_023249695.1 Elusimicrobiota bacterium | reverse complement strand
GGCCACCGCCACACCGCCGCGATGCACTCGACCCACGTCGGCAACCTCACGAAGATGGCGCGCCGCATGCAGTGCTCGATCTACGTGAAGAACGCTCCCACCTTGTACGGCCTCGGCCTCGGCGAAGGCTACGCCACGATGTCGATCGGCACGCCGACCGGCGACGGGTTGACCAAGGCGTCCCATTTCGCGCGCCCTCTGCACTGCGCGCTCGTCGGATACTTCCGGATCGCGTAAGGAGAACTATGCTCGCCAACCTCGCCGTCGGATTTCTGGAAACGTCCTCTCTCGCCAAAGGCGTCGAGGCGACGGACGCCATGGTCAAGATGGCGTCGATCAAGCTCGTGAAGACCTCGGTCGTCGCGCGCGGCAAGCTCGTCATCTTCATCAGCGGCGCGCAAGGCGAGGTCGAGAGCGCGATGCGCGCGGGCCGCGAGATGCTGGGCAAGACGCTCGTCGACGAGGTTCTCATCCGCAACGTCCACAACCAGGTCATCGCCGCCCTCGACAAGCGCGTGCCCGTCGAGGTCCTCGGCGCGGTCGGCATCATCGAGACCAAGGAAGCGATCGCGGCCGTGCTCGCCGCCGACGCCGCGGCCAAGGCCGCCAGCGTCCACCTCATCGAGGTGAAGACCGTCGTCGGCGGCGGCAAGGGCTATCTCTCCCTGTGCGGCGACGTCGGCGACGTGCGTACCGCGATCGCGGCCGGCATCAGCGCGATCAAGAAGGAGCTCATCGTCAGCCACGTCGTGATCCCTCAGGCCGATCCCCAGCTTCTCGCGACGGTGGGCAAATAAATGAAAGTCGTCGTCGGGAGCGACCACGGCGGCTACCCCGCGAAGGCGTTCATCATCAAGACGATTCAGGCGCTCGGCCATGAAACCGTCGACTTCGGCTGCCACTCGACCGAGGCCGTGGACTATCCCGACGTGGCCCTGCTCGTCGCGGAGGCCGTCGTTTCCGGCCGCTTCGACAAGGGCGTCCTGATCGACGGCTTCGGCGGGGCCGTGTGCATGGCCGCCAACAAGGTCCGAGGCGCGCGCGCGGTCGCGGCCTACGACTCGGTTTCCGCGCGCATGGCCGCCCAGCACGACGACGCCAACGTGCTGTGCATCGGCGGGAAATCCCACGGCGAGCTGATCCACGCCGAGATCCTGAAGGTGTTCTTCGGCACGCCGTTCGAGGGGGGGCGGCACTCCGGCCGGCTCGCCAAGGTCCACGCGATCGAGGGATATCGAAAATGAAGCTCGCCCGCGTCATCGGCCGCGTGTTCTGCTCCCGCCAGGAGGCGGCGCTCGACGGCAAGACGATGCTCCTGATCCAGCCCTTGCGCTGGGAGGACGAGTCCCCCGCCGGCGACCCGATCGTCGCGGCCGACGCGGTCGGCGCCGGCTCTTCCGAAAAAGTATTCTGGGTGGCCTCCCGCGACGCGGCGGTCGCCTTCCCGGACGCGCCCCCGGTGGACGCCGCCGTCGTCGGCATCGTGGACGGGCACCAGGTCAAAAATTTCCGGAGCGCTCGATGATGCGCGTTGTTTTATCTCAAGATAATCATGCCTCCGCCGCGGAGGGGAGGGTCTGATGTTCGTTGCGGAAGTCGTCGGCAACGTGTGGGGGACGCGCAAGCACTGCTCGCTGTGCGACAAGCGCCTGCTCCTCGTGCGGCCGATCGATCCTCTGACGGAGAAGCCCACGGGCGACGCGATCATGGCCGTCGAGTACACGACGGGCTCCGGGCCGGGCTCGATCGTGCTGGTGATGGACGAGGGCGGCTCGGCGCGGTCGGTGCTGCACGACGAGAAGGCGCCGATCCGGACCGTGATCGTGGGGATCGTGGATTCCGTGGTGTCGGGTGGAAAGGTAAAAAAATATGACTGAAGCTCAGCTGAGAAACGTGGTGGAAGAGGTCGTCAAGGCGCTCGACGCCAAAGGCTTCCTCAAGACCGCGAAGTGCGAGTGCGAGAACGGCCCTAAAGCGCTGAAAGGAGAAATCCGTACCTCCATAGGCAGCGCCGGCAAGGTTTTCGGAAACGCCTCCTCCTGGGGCGCGAAGCCCGCCGCCATCGTGAAGGGCCAGTTCTCCGCGCTCCCGCCCAAGGGCGGCTCCGACGACGAGGACGAGGACGCCCACGTCGACGCCAAGATCATCCAGGCCGTCGGCGCGGACCGCGTCTCGGTCTGCAAGCCCACGAAGAAGGGCTCCGACACCGCCCGCTACGTGGACCACACGCTCCTGAAGCCCAACGCGACCCAGGAAGAGATCGGCAAGCTCTGCGAGGAAGCCAAGACCTTCTGCTTCGCCTCGGTGTGCGTGAATCCGTCCTACGTCGCGCTGTCCGCGCAGCTGCTGCGCGGCTCGGGCGTGAAGGTCTGCACGGTGGTCGGCTTCCCGCTCGGCTCCACGACGCCCACGGTCAAGGCGATCGAGGCGCGCGACGCGATCGCCAACGGCGCCGACGAGATCGACATGGTCATCAACATCGGCGCGCTGAAGTCCGGCAACGACGTCGTCGTCTACGACGACATCAAGGCGGTCCGCGACGCGACGCGCGGCAAGATCCTGAAGGTGATCCTCGAGACGTCTTTGCTCTCCAACGAGGAGAAGGTGCGCGCGTGCGCGGCGTCGAAGAAGGCCGGCGCGGACTTCGTGAAGACTTCGACCGGCTTCGGCGGCGGCGGAGCCACCGTCGAGGATGTTAAGCTTATGCGGGAAACCGTGGGCCCGTTGATGGGCGTGAAAGCCTCCGGCGGCATCCGCGACGCGAAGATCGCGCACGACATGATCGCCGCCGGAGCGACGCGCCTCGGCACCTCGGCCAGCATCGCGATCGTCACCGACGCGAAGTCCGAAGGCAAGGGCTATTGATAATAATGGTGTCAGGCCAGTGAATTCGTTGAATTCCGGAAGCGCGAATTCAATGAATTCACTGGCCTGACACCGCGATAGAGGATAGATATGGCGGAAGAGAAAGATAAGGACCAGCCGCCGAAGTATAAGATCAACATCGACCTGCAGTGCGGGGCGTGCGCGGCGATCATGCACACGCACAAGGATCAGCCCCTGCCGAAGTTCTGCGCGGGGTGCGGCGCGGGGATGCAGAAGTTCTGCTTCAAGTGCCACAAGAAGGTGGAGATGTTTTTCGAGGAGTGGTGGCCCGAGGACGACGAGTGTCAGCGGACCTACACCACGCCGCGCCGCTGCACGCATTGCAACGCCGTGCTCGAGACGGGCGCCGAGGGCCGTGACGCTCTCGGTGGACAAGATTCGGAGTAAGGGGGAATATGGCTGAGATTCGCGAAGCGCTGGGTTTGGTGGAGACGAAGGGTTTCACGGGCATGATCGAGGCGTCGGACGCCATGGCGAAGGCCGCCAAGGTCCGGCTCGTCGGCTACGAAAAAGTCGGCAACGGCCTGTGCACGACCTTGTGCCGGGGCGAGGTCGGCGCCGTGCGCGCCGCCGTCGACGCGGCCGCGGCGGCCGCACAGAAGGTCGGCGAGCTGGTCGCGGTGCACGTGATCCCGCGCCCGCACGACGACCTCGAGAAGTACCTCGATCGCATCGCCATCAAATTAGAGCGCTAAGACGGGTTTCGCCGTGCTCACTCGCGACGATCTGATCGACATCATCGCCGCCGGCTTGGCCAAGGCCAAGCCGGCGGCGGTCGTCGCGCGCCTGTGGAACAAAGCCGGCCCCGCGGGGCGTCTCTTCCTGACCGAATACGAAATAAAAAAGAGGTTGACGCCGGGCGGCGTTCGCCTTACAATTCCGGAGAACGCGATCCTCAGCCCGTTGGTCACGGATTGGCTGACGCTAAGAGGAATAGAAGTCGTAAGAGGGCTCATCTGACATGGCGATCGACATCAAGAACCTGCTGACGTTGATGGTGCAAAAGGACATCTCGGACATCCACTTCAAGGCGGATTCCGTGCCGGCCCTGCGCGTTCACGGCGCGATGATCCTGGCCACCAACCTGCAGAAGCTGACGGCCGAGGACATCAAGACGGTCGCCTACGAGCTCATGAACAAG
>JAHFCD010000316.1 GCA_023249695.1 Elusimicrobiota bacterium | reverse complement strand
GAGCGAAATCGCCCGAGCGAGTCCGACGACGCGCTCCACGGGAAGGGCGGGCTTGACGGCCAGCCAGGCCGCGGCGGCCGGCAGCGCCGCGGCGCGCATCAGCACGAGACAGTAGCCCGCGGCCAGGAGCGCGGCTCCCGCCGGCGGCGCCTTCGCCGCGGGGCGGGAGGAGGACTTGTCCGCCCAGGACGGCGCGGAGAGCAGGAAGCCGAGGACCCCGAAAAACATCACCGCGTTGGCCGGGATCTGGAAGCTGAACTCGAACAGCGAATGCGCCGCGAAGACGGCCGTCGCGCCCAGGGCGCCGCCGATGAGGGCGCGCATTTCCCCCGAGCGGGCCTCGCGCCAGCTCCGCGCGCCGAAATAGAACGCGGCCCCCGCGGCGAGCAGGGCCCCGAGCAGGCCGAGCAGGCCCGTCTCCAGCGCGAACTCGATCCAATCGCTGTGCGCGTGGGCGGCCGTCCCGAGCAGCCCCAGGTCCTGATACGAGGGATAGACCGTTTCGAAGCCTCCCAGGCCCGTGCCGAACAGCGGCGCGTCGCGCCACCAGCGCAAGGAGTCGCCGTAGATGGACAGGCGGCCCATGACGGAACGGTCGATCAGCGCCCCCGCGTCGGCATTGGCCACGACATGGTAATAGGCGAAGAAGATCGCCAAGGCCGCGCCCGCGACCGCGGCGGCCGCGCGCAGGCGGCGCTGGCGCGCGCCGCGCGCGAAGTCCGCGCCGAGAAAGGCGACGGCGGCGCCGGCCAGGGGGATGGCCAGGAAGGAAGCCTGGGAGGAGCAGACGACGAGGCCCAGAAAAACCGCGAGAAGGCCCCCCGCCAGAAACCGGCCGGGCCGCGCGTAAAAGACCCCCGCGCCGACGGCCAACGACATCAGCAGGATATTGGCGGCGTGGTCCCGGTTATAATACGAGCCGAAGGAGCTCGTCAGCGGGGCGAAACGCACCCAGTAGAGCTTGCCGCCGCCCGTGGCCGCCTGGAGCATGCCCAGGCAGGCGAGCGCCAGGCCGATCCCGAAGAGAAAGCGCGCGTACCGGCGCGCGGCGTCGGGCGTGACGATGACGCGAGGCACGCTGAACGCGACGGCCGCGTAGGCGACCCAGAGCATCACGGCGGCCCGGGTCTCATAAGGCGTCGTCGTGAACGGACGCAGCGGGTGGGGATCGCCGGGCGCCGTGACGGCCGACAGCTGGAGGCAGCCCAGGGCCGCGACGGCGGCCGGCAGCAGCCAAAAATAAGCGCCCGCGCGCGAGGCGGCCGGGCGCCCTTTCAAGAAGCAGCCGAGGGCCAGAAGCAGGGCGAGAATCTCGAGAACGGCGCGCGACCAGGGCTCCACGCCGCCGAAGGCGAACGGTCCGAAGGCGGTCAGCGCGAACAGAAGCCCTTCCACGGCCTTGGAAGGGATGCGCGGACTCATGAGCGCCGGTCTTTCTTGGGCTCCGAGTCCACGTAGTCGCGGTAATACTGCTCGTAGTAGCGTCCGTCCGCGTAGGTCATCGTCCCGAGCCGCGCGCCGTTGAGCACGCCGCCGAGGATCTTCAGGCCGCCGATGCGCAGGCGCGCGCAGGCGGTGCGGATGAGCGGCACCCGCGTGCGTCCGAAGCGCGTCACGAAGATGTTCTGCTTGACGTGGCGGCCCCACAGGAGGATGTCGCTGATCGGGAACACCGGCGGGCAGTCCACGATGATGCGGGTGTAGCGTCCCCGCGCCCAGTCGAGGAACTTGCCCAGCTGCTGGGTGTTGAGCAGCTCCGCGGGGTTCGGCGGGCGCGGCCCGCACACGATGACGTCGAGATTGACGACGCCGCTCTTATGGACGAGGGCCTCGGGAGACGCGATCGCGCCGGAGAGATAGTCGCTGAGGCCGGTCTCGTTGGACAAATGAAAGTTGCGATGCTGCCGGGGCCGGCGCAGGTCGCCGTCGACCATGAGCACCTTCTGCCCCAGCTGGGCGAGCGCCACGGCCAGATTGGCGGCGACGAAGCTCTTCCCCTCCTCCTGGACCGAGCTGGTGATGAGGATGACGGGCTCGCCGTCGACGGCCTCGGCGTAGCCGACCATCGTGCGCAGGTTGCGGAACGCCTCGCTGACGAGCGAGACCTCGGAGGAGAGCAGCGGCGCGTAGACCTTGGCGTCCTTCTTGTGCCGGGAGAAAGGAATCAGGCCCAGGAACGGCAGGCCGAGCTTGCGCTCGATGTCGTCGTGCGTGCGCACGGTTTGGTCGAGCATCTCGATGATCAAGGCGGTGAAGACGCCGAGGATCAGGCCGCCCAGAAGGCCGAAGACGAGGGCCAGCGACTTGCGCGGGCGCACCGGCTGCTCCGGAAGCTTCGGGGGGTCGATGATGCGGACGTTGTTGCCCTGGAGCTGGCCGGAGAGCTCCGTCTTGAGGCTCTGGACGATGTTGTCCACCTCGTTGTTGAGCACCTTGTGCATCGAGGCAAGGCGCGACATCAGCGACTGAACGGCCGGATGGCTGACGGTGTACTTCATGCGCAGGTCGGCCAGCTGGGCCTCCGCTCCGAAGATCTGAGCCTTGATGTCCTGGACCAGGCGGTTGTTGACGACCGAGGGCAGGGACTCGTTGATCTTCTGGGCGTCGACGCCCTTCATGCGCATCTGCAGCGCGTCGAGGACGTCCTTGGACATGAACATCTGATTGTTCAGGTTCTGCTCGACGAAATACTGCGAAAGGGTGTGGGAGATCTCCATCGCCAGGCGCGGATCGGTGCTGTCGGCGTTGACGTAGCAGAGCCTCGTTTTCGGCACGGGCACGATCGTGACCGCCTGGCGCAGCGTGTAAAGGCCCGGAGAGAAATCGCGCGAGGTCGCGAGCTTCAGAGAGTCATACGCGCGCTCCAGGGAGGTGTCGCTCGTGATGAGCTTGTACTGGGTCTGGAAGTACTCGTCGTCGCCGCTCTCCGCCCCGACGCCCTGCTGCGTGATGCCCTTGTTGACCCGCTCGACGTTGAGCAAGGTCGCCGCCCGGAACACCGGCGTGGACAGGAACGCGTAGCCCGCGGCGCCGAGGAACACCGACAGGGCGACGAACAAGGCGATCCAGCGCCGCCGGGAGACGATCTCCACGTACTGGGCGAGGTTGATCTCCACTTCCTGTTCGATGTCGGCCATGTCTTAGAAGAAGCTCTGCGGCACGTAGATCACGTCGTTGGGCTCCAGCACCATGTCCTTTTCCTTCTGGCCCAGCTGCGTGATGGCCTTGACCTCGATGGTGTAGCTGACGCTGACGCCGTTGACGTTGCGCAGGACGCGCGTTCGGTCCTGCGCCGCGATCGGCGTGAAGCCGCCGGCGGTGCTGATCGCCTCGAGGACGGTCAGGCGGGATTCCGTGGGGATCGCGTAGGAGCCCGGCCGCTGGATCTCGCCCATCACGAAGACGGTTTTGTTGCCGTATTCCTCGATGAACAGGGAAACCTGCGGGCTGACGAGGAACTGCGCGAGCTTGGCCTCGATCACGGCTTGCGCGTCGATCAAGGTCATGCCGCCGACCTTCACCGACCCGATGAGCGGCATCGAGACCGAGCCGTTGGCGTTGACGCGGACCTTCCGGTTCATCTCCAGGTCCTGATAGACGGTGACGCTGATCAGGTCGGCCGCGGAAATCCTGTAATCCGTCTTGGAGCGCCCGACCTGCTGCAGGGCGGCGGCGATCGCCTCCGCCTCTTTCGCGATGGCGGCCTTCTGGGCGGCGGGATCGATCGGCGCCGCCTCAGGGGAAGGCGGCGGGACCGACGGCGCGGGAGCGGGCGCCGCCGCGACGGCCGGAGGAACGTACACGGGAGGATCGTACTCCTTGGCCCCTTCGGTGACGCGGAAGCCGGCGCACGCCGCCGTCAGACAACAGAGAACGGCGGCCAGAAACGGGGTTCGATTCATCCTCGCGTATTATACAGGGTCTAGAACTTCAGCGCCAGGTTCCAGGCGGTCTGCTGGTCCTGGTAGTTGAACTCCCCCGAGAACGTCGAGTTGCGCTCGCGGAAGACGTACGTCAGGCCGGTGTACAGCCACTGCTGGAT
>JAHFCD010000315.1 GCA_023249695.1 Elusimicrobiota bacterium | reverse complement strand
ATACGTCGAGGAGGGCCGCCGGATGGTGTCCACCCAGTCCCCGGTCACGCGCCGGGACAGCAGGCCGCCGGGCTCGAGCCAACAATCCTCGTAATCGGCGAGCAGCCCCGCCAGCGCCCGCGCCTCCTCCGCGTCGGGGCCGCGCCCGGAGCGCTCCTGGATCTCGGCCCAGCACCAGATCACCCAGGGGAGGTTGTCGCCCCTCCACCAGGGCATGTCGAAGCCGCGCCGTCCCGAGAAGCAGCTCGTCACGCGCCCGAGGCGAGCCGACTCGCGCGTCATCCACGAGGTACGGCCCCGCAAGTACTCGTCGCCGAGCACGCCCCACGCGCCGGCGAAGGCCTTGCCGAAGTCCGAAGGCCACATCGGCCAGAAATGGCCGTGCCCCGCGCGCAGCACCGGCCCGGCGTTGCGCCGCAGCACGCCTTGCGCGATCTCGGCTGGCGTGCCCCCGCCCGGGGCGCGCTCGGCGCCGCGCAGGATCACGCGCCAGGAGTCGAAAGTCTGGACGGCCACGGTGTAGAACAGCTCCGGCGTGAGATCGTAGGGGCCGACGATCATGGAAGCTAGAAGCCGGGCGTCAGGTTCGGGCAGCGCGTCTTCAAAAACACGACAAGCTGGGCGTCGGTGAACTTCAGCTCGTGCTCGCCGTTCGCGTAGGCGAACAGCTCCTTATTCTTGAGCGTGCACAGGTGGCCCTGGGCGTCCCGGAAGGTCGAATTCGCCTCGGGCCGTCCCGACGGGGACTCTCCCATGCGAAAGCCCGCGTCGAGCATGAGGCCCGCGTAGCCGGTGATCTCCACGCCCCCGCGCTCGGCGGGATCGATGCGCGGCGAGACCGTCACGGTGCCGCGATCCAGCGCCTTGATCTGCGCCGTCGCCGGATCGATGTGCACGCGGCCGCCGTCGGCCATGACGACCGCCACGGTGCCGGCGGCCTTATTCATCTCGAGGGCCAGCGCGCCGGCGCGCGGATAGAAGAAAAACTCGCGGGCCGAGGTCAGGTTCGGGTTGCTGTCCTCGCCGTCGCCGTACGAGCTGAAGACCATCAGCAGGCCGTCGCTGAAGAAGCTGTAGGCGCGGTAGATCAGGTTGTTCGTCGACATCGAGCCGATCGACACGTAGCACTTGCCCGAGCCGAAGCCGTCGGCGTAGCCCTGGGTGTCGTCCACGTGCGACGGCGCCACGCGCGGACAGGCGCCGCCCGCGGCGAGGAGCGAGAACTCCGGGCGGTATTTGCGCAGCTGGGCGGAGGCCGTCAGGGGCAAGGCGAGCAGGGCGAGCGCGAGGATCGTTCTCATGCTCGAAATCTAACAATTTGCGAGGGACGGGCGGCGTTGAAAATAAGACGCCCGGGGAGCTATTTTACCACTCGCAAAATTCGCCTTTCAGGGTGTACACTGGAGCCTATGAGCGCTTGGCCCCTCGCCGCCCTCCTGCTCGCCGCGTCCGCGCGCGCGGGCGTGATCACCCGGATACCCGGCGACCTCGTCGCGCCCCTGTCTTCCGCGTCGCTGGCGCCTCTCTACCAGAGCGTGTCGACCTTGCTGCCGGCCGGCTCGCTCGGCGACGGCTCGCGCGGCCAGCTCGCCGCGTACCTCGACGCCGGCGACTACGGCCGAGTGCGGAGCTACTTCCGCGACCGCCTGCTGCCCGTATTCGCCGAGAAGCAGCCTCTCGCCGTGCGCGCGCTGGCCCGCGTCGCGCCGAACTCCGCGCGCTTTCGAGAGGGCACCGCGCTCGGTCGCGTGACCGCCGCCTTCGAGACGCTGGAGCGTCCCGACTCCCCGCCCGTGGCCGCGCTCAACGCTCAGCTCCTGGAGTTGGGCGATACCGAGGACCCCGCCGAAATGGGCGCCGGCCTCGACCGGCTTTTCGACGGCCTGCGCCGCCGCCGCGAGGCGGGGGAGATATCGGAGCTGTACGCGCGCTTCGTCCTAGGAGAGGCGGCCAAGCCCGTCAACGCCTCGGCCTTGGACGCGGAGCGCAAGAAATCCGTCCACGCGCGTCTGGGAGCGGAAATGAAACGCTACTCCTCCGAGCCGCCGCGTCTCTCGGGCGCGCTGCGATAGGACGCGGATTCCCCATCCAGTAGTGCCGAAGGTCCGCAGAAGAGAACTGGTTAGGCCCCTCTCTGCTTTTGCGCCAGAATGCCTAGCTTCTTTGCGGCTCGAGCAAGAGCCTTGTCGCGGCTCCAGATCACGACGTTGGCAAGCCGTGCTGAAGCTAAGAGGTGGGCATCCACTGAGCCTATTCCTGATCCGCCCAATCCTTCACCCGATATCAATCCAAGAACTTCCATATGCGATGCGACAGGTGCCGCCGGCAGGGCTTCCAGGAGGCCGAGGATTTCGTTTCGATGCGCGAGATGGCCGCATGCGAGTTCTTCAATAATCAGTGGGTGCGTGAGCACCTCGCCTCCGGAAAGGCGCTCGGCCAGTGCCGAGTCGCCTTTTCTTAGGTGATCAATCCAGATTGAGGTGTCAACGAGGATCATCGGCGGCGCGGTATCTTCCGCAAGCCGGGTTCACGCCCGCCCAAAGCTGCGAGGCGCTCTCCGGCCTTCTTCTCTATCAGGGCCTCCAGTCCGGCATGCACCAGCGCCGTTTTCTCTGTAATACCAGCCAAGCCGGAAGCTCGCTTCAAGATGTCATCCCGAATTATCAGCGTAGTTCTCATATGCATCAGTATGCATCGAATATATGCATATGTCAAGGGTTTGATTGAACGCCGCTAAAACGAATCGCCGCCGGGTGCAACGCTAATGGGATGCGGTTCAATACGCCCCCGCCATACCGACGTAACCGGGAAGCCGCGGATCGGAACGCCTGCGCGCGATTAAGCGGCGTCGCGCGCCAAAAACGGATACCGGAAATCCTTCGGCGGATCGAAGGTTTCCTTGATGGTCCGCGGCGACACCCAGCGCAGCAGGTTCAGATACGACCCCGCCTTGTCGTTCGTGCCCGACGCCCGCGCCCCGCCGAACGGCTGCTGCCCCACGACCGCGCCGGTCGGCTTGTCGTTGAGGTAGAAGTTCCCCGCCGCGTTGACGAGCGCCTTCTCGGCCTCGACGAGCACCCGCCGGTCCTGGGCGAACACCGCGCCGGTCAGGGCGTAAGGCGTGCTCTCGTCCACGAGCTTGAGGGTCTCCTTCCATTTGGCCGGATTGTACGGATGAACGGTGAGCACCGGCCCGAATATCTCCTCGCACATCGTCGCGCTCTTGGGATCCGAGGTCTCGATGATCGTCGGCGAGACGAAGTACCCGACCGTGTCGTCGCAAACCCCGCCCGCGACGAGCTTGTTGGCCTTGTTTTTCTTCGCGGCCGCGATGTAGCCCTTGATCCTTTCGAAGGAGGCGCGGTTGATGACCGCGTTGACGAACTTGCCCGGGTCCTCGGGAGAGCCGACCTCGATCTGGGCGAGCATGTCCTTCATGGATTTCTTGACCTTGGGCCAGAGGTCGGCGGGGATATACGCGCGAGAGGCCGCGGAGCACTTCTGCCCCTGGTACTCGAAGGCGCCGCGCACGAGGGCGGTGGCCACCGCGTCCGGATCGGCGGAGGAGTGCGCCAGGACGAAGTCCTTGCCGCCGGTTTCGCCGACGAGACGCGGGTAATTCTTATAAAGGTTGATGTTCGCGCCGACGGTCGCCCACATGCCCTTGAACACCGAGGTGGAGCCGGTGAAGTGAACGCCGGCCAGGTCGGGGCTCGACAGGGCGACCGCGGTGATCGCCGCGGGGTCGCCGGTGACGAGGTTGATGACGCCCGGCGGGAGGCCGGCTTCCTGGAACAGCTTCATGAGGAAATGCGCGCTGTACATCGCGTGAGCGGAGGGCTTCCAGACGACGGTGTTGCCCATCAACGCGGGAGCGGCGGGGATGTTGCCCGCGATCGCGGTGAAGTTGAAGGGGGTGACGGCGTAGATGAAGCCCTCGAGCGGACGGTACTCCATGCGGTTGCTGAAGCCCCGGGCGCTTTCCGGCTGGCCCGCGTAGATCTGCTCGGCGTAGTAGGCGTTGAAGCGGAGGAAGTCGATGA
>JAHFCD010000314.1 GCA_023249695.1 Elusimicrobiota bacterium | reverse complement strand
CAGCTCCGGCTCGCGCAGATTCTTCACCCGCAGCTCGACCGCGGCGCCGCTGCCCTCCAGCGCCTGAAAACGGACGGCGCCCTCCGCCGCCGCGACGTCGGGGTCATGGCTCAAGGGACGGCCGCCGCCCAGGCCGCCCGCGCAGGAGGACAAAACGGCGACGCAACCCGCGATCAAGAACCGACTCGGATTCATGGGCCGCCCCCCTATGCTAAAGAGTATAGGCGGCGGGCCCGGCCAAGACTACTGCGAAGCCGTCACGGTTATGAGGCGTCGACGTGAACGGCGGCCGCCCGGCCGCGCCGGCGGGGGTTCTCGGCGAGCGGGAGCGTGAAGAAGATGACCGAGCCCTTCCCCATGTCGCTCTCGGCCCACACGCGGCAGCCGCGGTTGGTGAGAATCGAGCGGACGATGGAGAGGCCCAGGCCGGTGCCGCGCGCGGTGTCGCGCCGCGCGTTCTCGGCGCGATGGAAGCGATCGAAGATCCGCGTCAGGTCCTCCTTCGGAATGCCGATCCCGGTATCCCGGACCGCGACGACGGCCCTCCGCCCCACCTTCCGCGCCTGGATGTATACGCGGCCGTTGCGGCGGTTGTACTTGATCGCGTTCTCGCAGAGGTTCTGCATCACCTGGGCCAGCTCGGCGCGGTTCATCGCGACCTTGATGGTCTTCGCCATGCGCACGGTGATCGACACCCCTCGCTTGCGGCTTACCGGGGCGAGGCTGCGCACCAGCTTATCGATATTCGCGCGCAGGAATACGCGCTCGGTGGTGGACCGGACGCGGCCTTCGTCGTGCGAAGACAGCTGAAGGAGGTCCTCGACGAGTTGGGACAGCCGATCGGCGTGCCGCTCGATGATCTGCGTGAACTTGACCCGCCGCTCGGGGATCTCCAGGGCGCCCCCGACGAGCGACTCGGCGTAGCCCTTGATCGCCGTGATCGGCGTGAGCAGCTCGTGAGACACGTTGGCGACGAAGTCGCGCTGGCGGGCCTCGCTCTTGCGCAGGGCCGCCGCCTCCGCGGCCTGCTTGCGCAGGCTCACGTCCTCGATGACCAGCACGACGTTGATCCCGCTGTCGTTTTCCTGCGGCACGACGCGGCCGCTGATCGCCAAGGTCCGGGTCCCGAGCTTCGGCACCTCGAAATCCAGCTCCAGGTTCGAGAACGGCGTCTGCGCGGACGCCAGCACCGAGAGATACTTGCGCAGGGACGGCACGTTCCAACGGCCCCGGCCCAGCTCGTAGATGGACTTCCCCTCGACCTCGGCGGGAGCGGCGCTGAACAGGCCGCAGTAGGACCGGCTCGCGCGCACGACCTTCAGGTTCCGGTTCAAGATGAGCAGCGAGTCGTTGACCGTGTCGACGATCGCCTCCGCGTAGTCCCGTGCCATCTCGAGCTGACGGACGCCGGCCTTACGCTCCGTGATGTCGATCATCGACAGGACGACGCCGGCGATGCTGTTGCCGGTGGTCCGGTAGGGGCGAAACCACAGCGAGTACCAGCGGTCCTTCTGGTCGCCGACCTCGAGGTGGCTCGGCCCGAAGCCGGCGAGGACGGAGCGCAGGATCTCCTGGAGATGCGGCACCGCGACGTTGAGCTTGACGCTCATGATCGGCCGGCCGATGTCGGCGAAGCTCAGGCCGAGGGCCTTTTCGGCGGGCGGGGTGTAGCGGCGGATGCGCAGCTTCATGTCCAGCATCGCGATCGGGATTTCCGCGCTCGCCAGCAGGTTCGACAGGTCGTCGATGGTCGCGCCGACCTGGAGATTGCGCTCCCGGAGCTCCCGATTGACCGAGACCAGCTCCTCGTTGGCCGCCCGGATCTCCTGCTTGACGACGGAGAGCTCCGTGTCGATGTCCGCCTTCCGGCATGAGGCGCACTCCGCCGCCGGCGCCGGCCCTTTGCCCCGGTATTCCGGAAGCGCCAGCTGGCCGTCCGTCGCGCCGGGCGCCCCGGCCGCCGCCGCGGCGTCCACCTTCAGCAGGATGAGGTAGCGGCGCCGGCGGTCCGAATCGATTCGGATCGACAGCACCTCGATTCCGATCGGGATGGCCCGCCCGTCGATCGCGCATTGCGTCTGCCGCCGGACCGAGCGATCCTCGGACTTGGACGTCAGAAGGGCGGCCCGGATGACGACCGCCAGCCCCTCCTTGACCAGTCTGAGGAGATTGGTGACCGGAGCTTCGCCGTCGCGCAGCAGGAACGGCGCCAGCCTTCCTTGAACATGAAGGATGTTGAAATTATCGTCGATGAGGAAGGCGGCGGGCGTATAGCGCGCCAGGAGAACGCGCCGCACTTCCTCCTGCAGCGCCGGCTCGGCGAAGGTGCGCGCGCCGCCGCGCCGATCGGGGATCGCGGCGAGCTCCCCCGAGGCGGGCAGGACGGAGTACGACGACGGCCCCACCAGCGCCGGCGGCGCGGTAAGGTCCGGCGGAGCGTCGGTCGGACGCGGCGGCAAGGCGCGAACGGCGCGGGAAACGACGACCGGCGTTCTCGCCTTGCCGCGGCGTTTGATCTTGATGCGTGTTCTCACTGGGTCGGTGCGGCGACGGCGGGACGGCGTCTAGCTTTCGGAGCCGGCGTAATTCTCGGAGGTTCCTTTCTTATGGGCGACGCGGGCGCCGACGGCTTTGACGCTCGCCGCGGCTTCGCCGCGAATGCGCGCGAGCAGGGACTTCGCCCTCTCGCCGTTGCGGCGGCCCCACGCCTCGATTTCCTCGCGGGATTCGCTTCCTTTCTTAGGCGCGATCAGCAGTCCGACCGCCGTGCCCACCGCCAGCCCGCCGAGAAGGTACCAGGCTCCGGCCAACGGCTTGTCTTCCTTTATATCCATGGCGCTGCCTCCTTTCCGTCTTGGCACGATGCTACCAGGATCAGCGGCCCAAACCCATGGATGAGTTGTCATTAAGATGTGACGGCGGCTTGACGGTCGTTATGATGGCTCTTGTCATATTTACAATACATATCACTAACGATTCCGCACTAGGTTCGTTCGTCGCGTTGAATTAGAATGAAGAACATTCACGGAGGAGTCTCATGGCCACTAAAGAAAAGATACTGATCGTCGAAGATGAAAAAGATCTCGTTAAGCTCATCCGCTACAACCTCGAGAAGGAGAAGTTCCGCGTCACCTCCGCGCGCGACGCCGAAACGGGCCTCAAGATGGCCCGCCAGTCGAAGCCCGATCTTATCCTGCTCGACATCATGCTCCCCAAGATGGACGGCCTGGAGTTCCTGCGCACGATCCGCCCCGAGATCGACACCCCGATCATCCTGCTCTCCGCCAAGCGCAGCGAAATGGACCGGATCCTGGGCCTCAAGCTCGGCGCCGACGACTATATGGTGAAGCCCTTTTCCATCGGCGAGCTTCAGGCGCGCATCACGGGCCACCTCCGCCGCCACGCGGGCGCCGCGACCAACGGCGAGGCGAAGAAGACGGTCGCGATCGGCGACATCAACATCGACTTCGAGCGCCATGAGATCCTCGTCGCCGGCAAGCCGGCCCGCCTCGCGCCGAAGGAGTTCGCGATCCTGAAGCTCCTCATCGAGGCCAACGGGAAGGTGCTGTCCCGGGACCAGCTGCTCCAGATGATCTGGGGCCACGAGAAGGACATGGAGATCGACACCCGGACCGTCGATCAGCACATCGCGCGTCTGCGCCGAAAGCTCCGCTCCGAAAGGGAGCGCATCACGACGGTCCCGAACTTCGGCTATCAGATCCGGATGAAGTAGCGGCCCGAGGCGCGAAGACCTCAACCGATCCCCCATACCTCCGCGCGGGAGGCATGGGGGATCGCTCTTTCGATCAAGTCACCCGGGCTATCGGTCATCGCGCATTCATATTATTTTCGCCTTTTGTCCGTAGGCGCGCGCCCCCCCGCGGCCTATAATCAAGCCGCACCCACCCGGAGGCGAACCGTCATGACCAAGAGACCGACGCGCGTGCTCACCATCGAAGGCGACGAGGACAACGCCTCGCTCCTCGAGACCTACCTGTCCGGAGCCGCCGGCTCCGGCGAGACCTTTCTTCTCACCCACGCTCCC
>JAHFCD010000313.1 GCA_023249695.1 Elusimicrobiota bacterium | reverse complement strand
GCGCCGTCGGCATCACATGGTGCTCGCGACGCAGCGGCCGAGCGTCGACGTGATCACCGGCGTGATCAAGGCCAACCTGCCCTCGCGCATCGCGCTGCAGGTGATCTCCAAGATCGACTCGAAGGTCATTCTCGACGGGTCCGGAGCCGAAAGCCTCCAGGGCCGCGGCGACCTGCTGTACCTGTCGAGCGGCGCGCAGAAGCCGGAGCGCTGCCAGGGCGCGTTCGTGTCCGAGGACGAGATTCGGGGCTTGGTCGACTATCTCAAGACCCAAGGCAAACCCGACTACCCGATGCTCGAGACGATGGCGGTGAAGGGGGGAGCGGCGGCCGACCTGTCGCAGTTCGGGGTGGAGCCGCTGGAGTTCTCGCAGGCGCTGAAGCTGATCATCGAACGGCGCAGGATTTCGCAGGACCTGCTCAAGAGCCAGTTCGGGTCCTCGGCGCGGGCGACGAACATACTGTCGGCGCTTGAAGTCAAAGAGTTCATCCACAAGCCCGAGGGGACCAATCGGTGGGAGATTCGTTTTGATACCATCGAGGACTACATGAAGGTCCATTTTCCGCAGGTGCCGATCGACCGGAAGGATTAAC
Source organism: Elusimicrobiota bacterium (assembly GCA_023249695.1). Lineage (GTDB taxonomy): Bacteria > Elusimicrobiota > Elusimicrobia > UBA1565 > UBA9628 > GWA2-66-18. The sequence goes on along the minus strand of JAHFCD010000313.1, from coordinate 3,468 downwards.
GGAATGGGGAACCTTCTGGGCGCCGTGCTGCTCGTTCTGACGACTTCGGCTTCAGCCAAGCCGGCTAAAGCGACGGGTCCGGCGGCGGCGAAAGTAGAACTGTCCTCCGCCGCCGCGGGCGTGGAGCTGACGGCGTATGCGCCGTCCACGGCGCCCATCACGATCGCGCTCATCGCGCTCCGCTTCGCGGAGACCGACGCGAAGATCAACACGTTGAAAGCGAACTTCCGGCAAACGGTGCGCATGGAGGGGTCCGACGTCGTGCAGACCGTCGAAGGGGACGTGGCGTTCAAGAAGCCGGATCTTCTGCGGCTGACGCATCGGATTCCCGAGCCGCAGACCGTCGTGAGCGACGGAACGATCTTGTGGGTGTACCGCAATTCCACCAACCAGGTGATCCAATCGCGGCTCGACGCCTGGCGCAAATCCGAGCCGCTGGCCCAGGGGCTTCTCGATTTCGGCAAGTCCGCCGATCTTCTCTCCAAATACGCGACCGAGATCACGACGGTCACGGAGCCCGGCGCCGACGGCCACCGCGTGTTCACGTTGACCCTCAAGCCGAAGACGGCGGCCGGCGCCGGAGACGCGTCCGACTTCGTCCTGACGCTCAAGGCCTCGACCAAGGATTTCTTTCCCGCCGACGCGACCCTCAAGGTCGGCCGCGCGGCGATCCGCTCCGTTTTCGATAGCGTGCGCCTCAATCCCGTGATCCCGGCGGAGACGTTCAAGTTCACGCCTCCCGCGGACGCCGACCTTTTCAAATCCCCGGAGCCGAAATGACCCTCGAGAAAGAGCCCGATCCCCTTCGCCGAATCCCGACCAAGCACACGTCCGCCCTGCGCGCCGAGATCGGACCGATCCTGCGCGCCGCGCGCCTCAAGCGCGGACAGTCCCTCGAGGCCGTGGCCCAGCAGACGCGCATCTCCAAGCGCTTTCTCGAGGCCCTCGAGGAAAGCCGCTTCGAGCAGTTCCCGGCCATCGTCTACCTCCGCGGCTTCCTGAAGAGCTACTGCGAGCATCTCGACGTGAACTTCGACGAGATCTGGGCGCTGCTGAACGCGGATTCGGCGGCAACGGCCGCCGAATCCCCTGCCGCCGGACCATCTATAACAAATGACTCGGCGGCGCCTCATGTCAAAACCGATTCGGCCCCCGCGGTGAAATCCGCGCCGCCGGCGCACGGGCACGGGCACGCTCCGGTGGGGCACGCGCCCCAGGCGCATCACGGTTCGGGCGCGACCGGCGCGATCGTGCTCGCCGTCGTGTTGGCCCTCGGCCTGGGCGTGTACCTGTTCAAGGATCAAGGCAAGGATCAGGCCGCGCCCGTTCAGGTCGCGCCCGTCGCGCTGCAGCCGATGCCGCGCACCGTCGAGCCCAAGCTCACGGTGCGCTTCAAGAGCGACGCCTGGCTGCGTGTCGCCGTGGACGGCCAGCTGGTGTTCGAAGGCCGCGCGCCGCGCGACGCCGTGCAGGAGTGGAAGCCGTCCAAGTTCGTCGACATCCGCACGACCGAGCCGGCCGCCCTCGAGATCGGCCTCAACGGCCAGCCCGTCGCGCTCGGCGCGCCCGGGCCCGACGGGCAGTACCGCATCGAGATCCCGTAGCGGCCATGTCCCTCCCGAACCGCCTGACGATGCTGCGCATCGTTCTGGCGGCCGCCGTGTTCGGTGCGCTGATGGCCGACGAGCCGGGCTGGCACGCCGCCGCGTTCGTCATGTTCATCGTGGCGATCATCACGGACTGGCTCGACGGCTGGCTCGCGCGCCGCATGAAGGCGGTCAGCTCGTTCGGAAAGGTCGCCGACCCGATCGCCGATAAGATCCTCGTCCTCGGAACCCTCATCGCGCTGATCCGCACGAAGGAGCTCGAAATTCCGCTGTGGGCCGTGTTTCTCATCGTCATGCGCGAGCTCGTCATCGGCGGCGTCCGCGTGATCGCCGGAGCCCAGGGCAAGGTCCTCTCGGCCGACAAGTGGGGGAAGATCAAGACGGTGATCCAGCTCGTCGCGATCATGGGGATGGTCGGCGTCGTGGTGCTGCGCGACCGCGGCATCGCCGAGCCCTGGATGATCCGCTCGGTCTACCCGCTGACGGTGCTGTGCGCGGTGCTGGCGCTCTCGAGCCTCTGGTCCTACCTCGTGCAATACCGCGCGTTGCTCGAGAAATCCTGGGAATGACCGCGTGAGGCTCGAACGCGCGTGCCTGTGGTTGGCGACGGGCCTGGGGATAAGCTATATTGCCCCGACGGGACGCGGCCGGAAGTGGACCGGCGCGGGGTTCCTCGGGACGGTGGAGGGGCTTCTGCTCTGGCCTCTGCTTCCGGAAGGTCCGGGGTCGTACGCGGCGATCGTCGCCGTCTCGATCGCGGCGGCGTGCTGGATCTGCGGCAGCGCCGAAAAGTCGTTGAAGACGCACGACGATTCGCGGATCGTGCTCGATGAGATCGTGGGCTACTGGGTCGCGGCCGCGTGGCTGCCCAGGACCTGGACGGCGGCCTTGCTGGCCTTCGCGCTGTTTCGTTTTTTCGATTCGGTGAAGCTTCCGCCGTATAAATGGCTGGAGCGACTGCCCGGAGGCGCCGGGGTCGTGATGGACGATGTCGGCGCCGGGATCGTCGCGAACCTGCTCGCACGCTTTATCTTAGGGAGAATGACCTGAAGTTCACGAGGACCGCGCTGTTCATCGCCTTGGCCGCCCTTCTCGGGACGGCCGCTCCCGCCGCCGCCCAGACCAATCCCTGGGCCGTCGCGGCGACGACCGCCGCGGCCCCGGCGATCTCGACCGCCCCCGTCCTGGCTCTCGGCTCGCCTTTGTCCGTCTCCGGCGGCCCCTGGGTTCCGTCCGAGGTCCTGTTCTTCTCCGCCGGCCGCGTCGTCGCCGACTACGCCTGGCGCGACTCCGTCCGCGCGCGCCGCGGCCATCTGTACACCGCCGCGGACCTCCAGAGCGACGTGCAGGACCTGATGACCTTGGGACGCTTCACCTCCCTGACGCCCTCGGTGTACGCCATCCCCGCCTCGCCCGTGCCCCCCGAATTTTCCGCGATCTCGGTGTCGACGAATCAGGTCCGCGTCGTCTTTGACGTGATCGAGAAGGTCGTCGAGGCGCCGAAGGTCAAGATCGTCACGCCGCCCACCGCGGTCGGAGGCGTCATCCTCACGCCGACGGCCTGGCGCGGCGCGGGGCGCTTCAACAATCCCGGCCTCGCGCTCGACATCAACGCCGCCTACTTCATCGGCCGTCTGTACGGGAAAACATCCTACATCGACGCGCCGCGCAAGACCAACTATATCGACCGCATCGGCCTCTGGACCTTGACCGCCGACGGCAAGATGCAGGTCCAGTCCGAGGCGACCATCCGCCCCGCGGTCGCGGTCGGCGGCCAGGCGATGCTGATGTTCCGCGACTCGCCCCAGCCGACGGTCACGACGCCCGGCGTCTCGGTCAAGATCGACTCGAAGACGACCAA
>JAHFCD010000312.1 GCA_023249695.1 Elusimicrobiota bacterium | reverse complement strand
CGTAATTTCCTCGACGACGTTCAACGTCCTGAACAGCACGCTGAGCGTCGGGGTAAACGGCGTCGAGCTCGACCTGGCGAACACCTATTACTTCAGGGTCGGAAGCCTCAACCACGGGGGCCGGGCCAATTACACGGATTTGCCGCGTCTCAACTTCCAGATTCTCCAGTCAACGAACGCTCTTCACCTTGGCCAGATGGGCCTGGTGAACGGGGTCATCGTGATGTCGACGGTTTCAACCAGCTCGATGGTCGTCACGAACACCGGCAACTGGCCGGTGACGATCGTGCTCGCGGCCTCGACGGCAACGCTTCCTTCGAGCCCATGGGAGCTGTCCACCTCCTCCGGCGACGATGTCGCCGCGCTGCTGGGGGCCTGGTACACGGGCGATCTCGGCCCGCCGGCCGTAGGACCGCCTGCCGAGGCCTTCACGACTTATCTCACGACGACACCGACGATTTCCCAGGCTTCCGGAAATTATGCCACCGCGACCCAGGACGGCTATCAACTGGCTCCAGGCGAAAGCGCCACTCTCTGGTTCCGATTCTTCCTTCCGACGAGCACCAGCAGCCTCGCGGAAACGATCAAGGTCACAGCCCAGCCCGTCTATCCATAGCGCCCCGCTTCAACGCGCGCAGCCGGGGAGCCAGCCGAGCATGACAGGAACGCGGTCATGCCTACCAATGCGCAGCTCGCGACCGGCACCAGCATCCAGCGCCCGATTAGGACTTCCGAGAAGGCGCTGACATCGGGGCTCGCCAGGCAGTGAATGTGAGTCTTTCCGTCGTCGGGCTCCGAGCGGCCGCAGGCCGCCAGGGCGGCGGCGAGGACGACGGGCGCTACGAATGGCTGGCGGCGTACATGCCGCCGAGGACGAGCGCGCCGCCGGCCATGCTCCAGCGCGTGAGAGGGTCGCCCTGCAGGCCGACGCCGAGCAGGACGCCCACGACGGGCTGAAGGAAGATGAAGTTGGCCACCTTCGAGGCCTCGACCTTCTTGAGGGCGACGTTCCAGAGTATGACCGCCAGGAAGCCGCCGGCGACGGCGAGGTAGGTCATCGCGAGCCAGGCCGCGGGAGGCGTCGCCGCCCAGGACGAGGGGCTTGCCCCCCAACCGGCCCAAAACGCCACTCCCAAGAAGCCGATGATCGAGGTGACCGCGGTGAAATCGAGCGGATCCACCCGCTTGAGCGCCGACTTCCCGAGCACGCTGTAAAGCGCCCAGCAGCAACCGTGCGTCGCGAGGATCAAGTCGCCTTTGAGGCGATCTGAAAAGGCGCCCGACAAAGTCGGGAATCCCTGGAAGGCGATCAGCATCGCCCCGCTCAGGCCGAGGACGAGCGATATGATCTTCACCCCCGTCAGCGCCTCGCCGAGGAAAAGAGCGGAGAGAAGGACGATCGAGACCGGTTCCATGCCGACGAGGAGCGACGCGCTGGTCGCCGACGATAACTTCACCCCGTAGGTGCCCAACGCCAGCGGCAGCGCGTAGCCGAACAGGCCGACGGCGACGATGCGCGCCCAGTCCCCGCGGGTCGCCCCCGCCAGGCGCCCGCGGCCTCGCCAAGCGAGCGGGACGAACAAGGCCGCGCACAGCGCCATGCGCAGGAGCATCAGGTCCTTCTCGGGAAAACCTTTCAGGGCCGCGGTCGTGACCGCGTAGGTCGAGCCGCCGAGAATATTGGAAACGGCGATGAAGAGGTAGGGCACCCCGGCGCTAAGGCGCGAGGACGGTGGCGACCGCGTGGCAGGCGATGGCCTCGCCGCGGCCGATCGCGTCGAGCCCCTCGTTGCTCTTGGCCTTGAGACTCACCCGCGACTCCGGGAGCTGGAACAGCGCCGAGAGAGACGCCTTGAGCTTCTCGTAATGCGGCTTGAGCTTAGGCTCCTCGGCGATCAAGGTCGCGTCGAGATGCACAATCTCGCCGCCGAAGGCGGCGGTTTTTGCCAAGACGTGCGCCACGATGGCTTTTGATTCAAGCCCTTTGAATTTGGGGTCGGTGGGAGGGAAAGCTATTCCGATCTCTCCTAATCCCAGGGCTCCCAAAACCGCGTCACAACAGGCGTGCAGCACCGCGTCGCCGTCGGAATGTCCGAGCAATCCCTTCGTGTGCGGCAGCTTCACGCCCGCGAGCCACAGCTCGCGTCCCTCGACGAGCCTGTGGATGTCGTAGCCGAACCCGGCGCGGCTCTCGCGGCGGCCGCCCTCGCGGGCCTCGATGATCGCGGTCGCCATCGTGATGTCCTCCGGAGTGGTGATCTTAAAATTCTCGTAGCTCGACTCGACGACCGCGACCTTGTGGCCGCAGCGCTCGACGAGCTGGCTCTCGTCGGTGGCGTCGGCTTCACCCGCGAACTTCTCGAGGGCTTCCTTGAGAATGGAGTAGCGATAGGTCTGCGGGGTCTGCGCGGCCCAGAAGCGGGCGCGCTCGGGGGTCTCGGAGACCAGGCGCGTCTCGCTTCGCTCGACGATTTTTAACGTGTCCTTGACCGGGACGGCGGCGACCGCGGCCCCGGATTTGGCCGCCTCGGCGAAAGTCGCCCGCACGATCTCGGGCGTGATCATGGAACGCGCCCCGTCGTGAACGGCCACGATCTCCACGTTATCAGGAAGGGCGGCGAAGCCCGCCCGCACCGATCCCATGCGCGTGGGGCCGGCCGCGACGACCTTGACCTTCCCGCCGGACAGCCTGGCGCCGTGCTCCCTGAACGAATCTTCGCCCAGGACGAGCACGACGCTCTCGACCTCGGCCATGTCCACGAAGCAGCGGAGCGACCACTCCGCTACCGTTAGTCCCGCGAGCGGCAGGAACTGCTTCGGGCGTCCCATCCGCGAGCCCGAGCCGCCCGAGACGATGATCGCGGCGGCGCGCATTACGCGGGCTGGCGCTCCACGCGGGCCTCGGGCTTGGCCTTCGCGAAGATCATGCGGCCGTTGGAGGTCTGGTGGATCGAGGTCACCGTCGCCTCGAGGCGCTTGCCGACCGAGCGGCGGCCGTCCTCGACGACCACCATCGTGCCGTCGTCCAGGAAGCCCACGCCCTGCTCGCGCTCCTTGCCGTCCTTCATGACGAACACGCTCATCGTCTCGCCGGGCAGCACGACGGTCTTCAGCGCGGAGGACAGGTCGTTGACGTTGAGCACGGTCACGCCCTCGAGCGTGGCCACCTTATTGACGTTGAAGTCGGTGGTGACGATCTTCGCGCCCATCTCGCGGGCGAGCTTGACGACCTTTCCTTCAATTTCCGCGATTTCAGGAATGTCCTTGTCGAGGATGCGGACGGGCACGACGTGCCCTTCCTGCAGGCGGGCGAGCACGTCGAGGCCGCGGCGGCCGCGGGCGCGCTTCATCGGGTCCTCGGAATCGGCGAGGCGGTGCAGCTCGGTCAGCACGAAGCGGGGAACCACGAGCGTGCCGGACAGGAAGTGGGTCTCCACGACTTCGGCGACGCGGCCGTCGATGATCGCGTTGCAGTCGAGGATCTTGAGGTCGGAGCCGCGCTTCTTCCCCATTTTCAGCAGATCCTTGTCGAGATCGTCGAGCTCGGGGAACTTGCGGATCGAGATCACGAGGCCGAGGACGCCGAGCGCGAAGAAGCGCAGCAGCGCGAACTTGTCCCAGGTCTTGTACAGCTCCTCGTTGCCGATCTGGAAGACCATGTAGTCGAGCAGGCGGGCGAGGATGATGCCGACCGCGGTGCCGAGCACGCCGGCCATGATGGTCAGCAGGTTCAGCTCGGCGATCAGGTACTCGATGCCGACGATCAGGAATCCGACGCCGAGCCCGATGCCGACGCCGGACGCGGTGGGAGCGATCTTGCCGAAATAGACGATGACGGGACAGGTCAGGACGACGCCGAGACGAAACAGCCAGGTGTACATGGGTATGCCTCCGACGGAGGATATAACGGATGGTATGGAGGTATTCTACGAAATCGGGAGGCGCTACTCGACGCCGAACGCGGCTTCCGCCGCCGCGCGCAGGTCGGCCACGCCGGTGAAGGCCAGGCCGAGCGTCCTGGGCAGGTCCTTGGCCGCGCGCGCCGGGACGAGCGCGCGCTTAAAGCCCGCCTTCGCCGCCT
>JAHFCD010000311.1 GCA_023249695.1 Elusimicrobiota bacterium | reverse complement strand
GCCGGGAGATGATTCGTCAATTCGCCTCGGACGAGGACGACGAGCCCTCGCCCTCGACCGGAAGGCCCGCAGCCGAGCGCGAGGCCCGCCTCGTCGGGGCGACGGGCACGGTGTACCTGCACAAGGCCGGGTCCACGGAGGACGAGTTCGTCGTCGCCTCGACGGGAATCCCTCTTTTCTCGGGCGACTGGCTGCGCGTCGGCCTCGACGGCGCGGCCGAGCTCTCGCTCGATGGGGCGACGTCGGTGGCGCTGTCCTCCGGCACCGATCTCGCCCTCGCCTCGCTGTCCAGGGCCGGAACCGATCTGCGCCTGGCGCTCGGCGTGTTGACCGCCAAGGTCTCGAAGCTTGGCCGGGGCGAGCGCTTCCGCGTGCGCACTCCGACCGCGATCGCCGCGGTGCGGGGTACCGAATTCGTCGTCGAGCAGGACGAGTCGGACGGCGACAGCCGCGTCGCCGTCGTGGACGAGGGCGAGGTCGAGGTCAGCGCCGCTTCGGGCGGTGAGGCGGTCCTCGTGCGCCCGCGCCAAGAGACCTCGGTCCTCCGTGATGCCGCGGCGCCCGAGGCGCCGCGCGCGCTGGTGCGGATGCGCGCCCGCGCCGAGGCCTACGTCGCCTTCCGTGTCCGCGCCGAGCAGTCGGCTCGGACCTGGACGCCGACCTCCCCCGCCGCGCGCTTGCAGGCGCGCGCCCGGCTGGAGGCCCAGCCCTCGATCCCGGCCGCTCGCCTGGCCGGCGTGCGTCCGCAGCAGCAGGCTAGGATCGCTCCAACTGGCGTCAACCGCGCGCAGTCGCCGGGCGGTCGCGCTGGAATTCAGCTCGGCGGAGATCGGATGGGGCCCGGCGTCCGAACGGGCATCCAGCCTGGGGGCTCGACCGGTCCGTCGACGGGAGGCCGTGCGCCGAACGCTCCGGCCGCCGGCGGCGCTTCGTCAATCGCGCCACGCGGCCCGGCCGCCGCGCCGACCGTGTCCCAGCCGAATACCGCCCAGCCTTCGAACCAGCGCCGCCCTGCCGCCGGCAGGCGCTGATTGACGCCATCGCGTCAAATCCGGTAGACTCGCCCAAGATCACACAAGGAGGCGCGATGAACAAGCTCGAGTTCCTGTTCCGCTGGACCCACGTGTTCGCGGGGATCGTCTGGATCGGCCATCTCTACTTCTTCAATTTCGTGAACCTGCAGCTCCAGGGCAAGCTCGACGACGCGGGCAAGAAGGTCGTGAATCCGCACCTGATGCCGCGTGCGCTGTGGTGGTTCCGCTGGGGCGCGATGGCGACCTTCCTCACCGGCCTGATCATGTTCGGGCAGATCTACTGCTACACCCCCGAGATCGGCTGGGGCGCGAACATGATCCTGAAGGGCTCCGAGGGCCTGACCGACCGCGCGCGCTGGATCATGTGGGGCATGACGTTCGGCTCGATCATGTGGTTCAACGTCTGGTTCATCATCTGGCCCGCGCAGAAGAAGCTGCTCGGCGGCACGGCCGGCGACGCGGCTCCCGCGCTGCGCACGCGCGCGGCGCTGGCGTCCCGCATCAACACCTACCTGTCGGCGCCGATGCTCGTCGGCATGCTCGCCGCCAACCACGCGGGCATGAGCTTCAGCTACGGCGCGCTGCTGACCGCGGCGCTCCTCGGCCTCGCGGTGATCAAGACCGCGTACGTGCACTCGACCTTCGTCGGGCAGAAGGTCTAAGCGTGTCCGGCATCCAGAACAAGCCCTACGTCTGCGAGGAGCAGCCCGGCCGCAAGGCCTGGTGCGCGTGCGGCGAGTCCGAGAAGCAGCCGTATTGCGACGGGTCCCACGCGCGCAAGAACACCGGCAAGTCCCCCATCATCTGCGAGATCGCGGAGGCGAAGAAGGTCGCCTGGTGCGGCTGCCGCCAATCGAAGAACAAGCCGTTCTGCGACGGGACCCACCGGACCTTGCCGCCGCTCGCTTAAGGCGAAGATAAAAGAAAGAAGCCCCGGTTGGATTCGCCTAAGCGAATCCGCCGGGGCTTCTTCTTTGAACTCTTCCCGGGAAGAGCTAGACCGGGCGGGTTTTGACCAGGTCGAGGAATTCCTTGCGGGTGCGGGCGTCGCTCTGGAAGATGCCGAGCATGCAGGAGGTCGTCGTCGGGGAGTGCTGGCTCTCGGCGCCGCGCATTTCCATGCACAGATGGCGCGCTTCCAGGATCACGCCGACCCCTTTGGGCTTGAGTTTGTCCATGAGCGTCGAAGCGATCTGCAAGGTCAGCCGCTCCTGTACCTGCAGGCGGCGGGAGAAGATCTCGACGAGCTTCGGGATTTTGGAGAGCCCGATGATCTTTTTCTCCGGAAGATAGGCCACGTGCGCCCGGCCGAAGAACGGCAGCATGTGGTGCTCGCACATCGAGTAGAAGGCGATGTCGCGCACGATCACCATCTCGTCGTACGACTCGGTGAAGAGCGCCTTGTTGATCATCGCGTCGATGTCGACGCGATAGCCGCTCGTGAGGTCGCGCAGGGCCTTCGCCACGCGGTGCGGCGTCGCCTTGAGGCCCTCGCGCTCGGGGTTCTCGCCGAGATCGGCGAGGATGTCCCCCATGTGCGACTCGATCCGCGCGAGGTCGATCTCGCCGCCGACCTTCTTCGAATGGGTGTTCTTGATCCGGCTCACAGCGCCCCCAGCCACTCGAGCAAGGTGCGCACGGGCGAGCCGGTCGCGCCCTTCGGCGCGTAGGTCGCCGATTCGCCGCTCGTGAAGGCCGTGCCGGCGATGTCGAGGTGGGCCCAGGGCTTTCCGTCGACGAACTCCTGCAGGAACAGGCCGCCGATGATCGAGCCCGCCTCGCCGCGCGCCTTCGAGATGTTCAGGAGCTCGGCGATGTTGCCCTTGATGTTTTCTTTATAGTCTTCAACCAGCGGCAATTCGCAGAACGCCTCGTCGGCCCGCTTGCCGGCGGCCTTCACCTGGCCTATCAGCTTCGAGTCGTTGCCCATGATCCCGGCGACCTTCGAGCCGAGCGCGATGACGACGGCGCCGGTGAGCGTGGCGAGATCGACGATCGCCTGCGGCTCCTGCTTCACCGCGAGGCACAGCGCGTCGGCGAGGATCAGCCGGCCTTCCGCGTCGGTGTTCCAGACCTCGATGGTCTTGCCGTTCATGGCCTTGAGCACGTCGCCGGGCTTGTAGGCGTCGGGGCCGGGCATGTTGTAGGTCGCCGCGAAGATGCCGTGCACCTCGACCTTCGGCTTGAGTTCGGCGATGACCTTGAAGACGGCGAGGACGGAGGCCGCGCCGGCCATGTCGCACTTCATTTCCTCCATGGACTGCGCGGGCTTCAGCGAAAGCCCGCCCGAGTCGAACACGACGCCCTTGCCGACGATCGCGACGCGCTTCTTGGTCGCGGCCTTGGGCTTGTAGACCATGTGCACCATGACGGGCGGCTCGGTCGAGCCGCGAGCGACGCCGAGGAAAGAGCCCATGCCCATGTCGGCGCACGCGACCTTGTCCATCACGGTGACGGTGACGCCGGAGCCCTTCAGCGTCTCGGCGAGATCGGCGAGGCTTTGCGGGGTCTTGTCGGACGGCGCGCGGTTGACGAGGTCGCGCGCGAAGCAGACGGCGGTCGCGTAGGTCGCCGCCTTCGCGCAGGCTTTCTCCAGCGAGACGCGGGAGGCCGCGTCCTGGATGACGATCGAGGCGCTCGTGAGCTTGTCGGCGTCCCCTTTTTTGTATTCCTCGTACTTGTACGCCGACAGCAGCAGCCCTTCGGCGATCGCCTGAGGCTGCTCGGAGCACAGCACGGCGATCTTTTCACGCTTGGAGCGGATGGCGCCGAGAAGGGAGCCGGCCGCGCGGCGGAAGGTCTCGGAGGTCGAGCCCTTCTTCTTGCCGAGGCCGACCGCGAACACGCGGCGGTGCTTGCCGAGGATGTCGAGGTCCACGCGGCAGACCTCTTTCGCGCCCGCCTTGAAGCTTTCCTCGTGCAGCTTCGCGTTGAGCGCCACCTTCGCGCTATTGGAGAGATGTTTGGCGCCAGCCAAACCCGCGTCCTCGTAAACGAAAACGGCGAGGTCGCGGTGGTCGGACTCGAGGGTCTTGAGCGGAAGGGGCG
>JAHFCD010000587.1 GCA_023249695.1 Elusimicrobiota bacterium | reverse complement strand
TTCGCTTCGGCCGCGAGAACGCGCCCGGTTTCGCCCACGGAACGGGCCATGAGGAGCGTGTGCCATCCGACGTTCGCGCCGATGTCCAAAGCGACCCCTCCGGCCGGAAGAACCGCCCGTATGATGTCGCGGAAATAAGGCTCGTAGGTGCCGAAAAGCGCAACATTCCACCCGAGGGGCACCGACGGTTGAGCCAGGAACATCACCCCGTCGCGCATCAGGCAAATCTCGCCGATATCCCGGCACCGCTCAGGCGGAGCGATCAGGCGCACAAGCCGCTCCCAGCCCGGGGGTTTCCCGATCACGCTGCTGACCCAGGCCAAGATTTCGATCGTTTTTCTCATTGGGCGTCGGACGCTGCGTTGCGATTTTCCATTATATCTTAACCCCGTCGAGCCTGCCGCCCAGGGCTCGTCCGGCGATTTCCAGAAAAGCCGGTTCCTGGCGTTCCCAGCAAAATACGCCTTCCGCCGCCCTCAGCGCCGCGTCCTTGGCGCAAGCCATTTGGCCAGGAGAAAGAAGGAGGGTGTTGAGCCGGCCGGCCAAAGCGGCGGCGTCGCCGGAGGGATAGAGAAGCACCGCCTCCGCGGCCTGGGCGGCCACCTCCCGCTGACCGGGCGTATCGCTGGCAACCACCGCCAGCCCGCCGAGCAGGTATTGGAGGATCTTATTTGTGACCGTGAGCTCACGGCTCCGACAAAAGGTCATTTCTCCTGCGAAGCCGATATCGTGCTCGGCGATCCGGGACAGCAGTTCCTGATTCGACACCAGAGCGTGGACGAAGACCCGCGAGCGCCACTCCTCCGGAATCAAGGATTCGATCCACCGGTCGAATCCCGCGACGGGGCGGCCGCGCAAGTGAATCTCGGCGGCGGCTTCGACGAAGCGCAGCGAGGCGAGGAGATCCTCCAGGCCGCGACCGGGACCGATGGTTTGCGAAAACCAATGCACGGAGGGGACGACCCGGCTTTTCCGGTCCTTGCCGACACCGTCGAGGAATTTCCGGTCCGCCCACGGGAAGGCATTGTAAATGACCGCCGGCGGAGGGCACCCATAGGCTCGGCTCAAAGCGTCGCTCATGACCTTCGAAGGACAGGTCGCGTGCGTCCCTTGCCGCAGGAGGCCACGCTCCAACTCGCTCAAAAAACGGACGGGGCGGAACCTTCGGTGCTCCGGCAGCAGGTCCTCAGAGAACCAATCCTCGATGTCCACGCCGACCCGCTCGCCGCGGCGGGACAAATGGGAGGCGACCAGAAGCGCCGCCTCGGAATGAGCGATGAATAAATCGGCATCGCGCCCCTTCGCCGCTTTGGAGAGCGCTCCGACAACGGCGCCCAGCTGCCAACGGCTGGACAGGCCGGCGAAGCGATACAGGAGCTGAGCGGCCTTGCCGCGCAGCCGCAGGCCCAGACGCTTCGCTTTTTCAAGCAGGCCCGGGGCGCTGAGATCAAGCACCGGCGTGAAACGAAACGGCAGCGCGCGCGATAATTCGATATCCCGCGCCTTCAGAGAGGCGTCCGTCCAGGCACCGAGAACCTCGACATCCCAACCCGCGCCCGCCAGCGCGGTCGCCTCTTTCATCACGCGCGGATTATGGCAAAGGTGGTTGCCGGTGAGCAGGACGACGCGCGGTGGCTTCATTTCGGAGAGAGCCGGACGAGCCCCGTTCCCGTGAAATGACCGAAGGAGGTCACATCCAGCTTTGGAAAGGGGATTTCGCGCCAGATATCGAGCATGGCCCAAAGCCTGATGTCGTCGATGACGAGAAGAACGGGCCCAGCGAATTTCACGGTTCCCAGCCGGCGAAGGAACGCCCGCTCGAACGCAAGATTCTTAGGCCCGTCCAGAAAAATCAAATCCGCCTTTTCCAGCAGCGCCTCATGCGCGCCGAAAACCGCCGGATCGGCGAGGTCTCCCAAGATCTGCTCGATTCGCCCGTCCGAGAAATCCCCGGGCCGCAGGCAGGTCGTCGCGAAAGAATCCCAGGGCAGCAAGTCGAAGGTAACGATGCGGCCCCCGGGAGGCAAGGTCTTCTCCATCGCGAGAGCGGAGAGGCCCAGGAAGGTCCCCACCTCGACGACTGTCTTCGGCTGCAGCCGGGCGACCAAGGCGGCCAACAGTTTATAGTGCTCGCCCGGCCAAATATTCGGCCACTTCTCTCCCTCGCTCATCCGATTCGAGACATCCGCGAGGTCGATCTTCGCCGCGTCTCCCGCCGCGGACAAAGCGGTCGCAATGAGCGCGTCGAGGCCGGCGGAACGATCCGCGCTTCCCGCGGGGGAGCAAAGCATGGACAGCAGTTCCGACTGATATTGCTTGACGGGCGGCAGGCAGGCTTGCGCGGCCCGAATCTTCGCGCGGTTCACCCACGAAGCGAGGCGGTCGCCGATTTTTCTCCCGGCCGCCATCAGCCGCTCCTCGAAACGCCGGCGGAGCCGCGGGAGCAGCGATCGCGAATCCACGCCTGGGTCTCTTGCACGACCCGATCCATTTCGGCCAGAGTTAAAAGCCTGTTACCATGAAAATCCTTCGGCTCCTCCCTTCGGGCCACGAACATCCCGAACCAGAAATGGAACACCCAATCGGAGTAGGTCGTGCCGAACCCGTGCAGCAGATCGCTCCGGCCGAACAGGTCGCTGGTTCCGGTCGGGAACAACGTGATGGCGCGATGGGTGGGAAAAAGCGGGGTCACGTGATCGAGCGTCAGACGCCCGCGGCGAAGGAGATGCTGGGTGATCTTGTAGGCGGGATCGTTGCCTTCGCCGGTCAATACGTCCAGGCCGTTGTCCAGAAGCAGACTGCGCTTGAATGCAATGAACGAAGGGTGCAGGAAAACGGGCATGTCGCGGCCGGGCATGTCGACGACGACCGCGACGGCGTCCTTGCGAGAGAGCTCGTCGATGATCCAGGCGTCCCAACCGGCCTTAATTGGAAAGGCGTCGACGTCGCATAGCACGATGATCTCGTCGGAGGTCGCTTCGATCAGGCGCTGCAGCGATTCTCCGTGGGTCAGGATCGGGGATTTCGACCAAGGGTAGAACGGGATCGGGAAACCGAAACGGGAGATCACGCCATCGAACCAAGCCCGCTCCGAGGGGTGACGAAAATTGGCCATGACATAGTAGTTGATGGGGCCGGAGGCCAGATCGCGCATGGCGCGAAGGTGGTCCTCGAAAATCCAAGAGGCGTCCCAATAAGCGACGTAGACGCCGACGCGCGCAAGCGGATTTCCTTCCTTTTTCTTGAATACTCCCAGGCGGCGCCGGATATCGTAAAGAAGCTGTTCGCTCCTCCTCGCCAGACGATGAGCGTAGCTCCTCCAAGGGATCATAACCGTCCGCGCTCCAACAGCCAATTGCCGATGTTTCGTGGCGGTTGAAATCCAAACCGTTTCGCCAACTCGCGAAGATCGGGCTCGCCGTATCCCGGGTGGCATTCGATGAAAATGGCGTCGACCAGATTAAGCCACTCGCAATCGCGGGACAGGAGTATTTTCTCATGCCCTTCGATGTCGATCTTCAGAAGCCCGATCCTCGCCCAACCAAGACGCTGCATGATCGTCGGGACGCTGATCGCGTCGACCTCGACGGTATCCCTGGACGGCTCGCCGTCCGCGGCGGCGACTTTATGCTCGTAATCCTTCCCTCCAAGCTGCATCCGCACGCGTCCGTCCTGGGCGTCGATTGCGGCCGGAAAAACGGAAGCCGCTATCCCATTCAGCTCGAGATTCCGATTGAGCGTAAGAACGTTCACGGGAACGGGCTCGACGCAGGCCAGGCGGGCCCGCGGGTAGACGCGGTTGAGGTAGATGGTCGTCAGGCCGATGTTGGCGCCCAAATCGAGGATGTTTTCCGGCGGGGACGACAACGGCAGGCGGTAGTACTCATGCTCGAAGACCTCGCCGTGAATAAACGCGTCGGCCCCTCCGTTGGCCCGAAGGAGGAGCCTGATGCGTCCGATCGGCGCGGGATAATGAAAGCCGATGGTCCATTCTTTCAAGCGGACCGCGGACGGAACCTTGGCGGAATATACCCAAAGAAGACGCCGAAAGAAATCGGGGACGCCGCCTCGCGAGCGCCAGGAT
>JAHFCD010000310.1 GCA_023249695.1 Elusimicrobiota bacterium | reverse complement strand
TCTTCTATTTCCTGCTCGGCGTCGCCGGCGCTTGGCTCCTCAAATCCGCCCTCGACCGCCCGGCCCCGCGCGACGGCGCCGACGCGCGCCGCTTCCCCGTGAACCACCGCGTCGACGGGGTCACCGCCGAGGAAGAGCTCAGCGGCCCGTTGTCCGAGGTCTAACCGTTACGATTCGGTGACCCCGCGTCCATTGGATTTTCCGTCTCCGCGCCTATCCTATACCCAGGGGAGGTCTTATGACGCGCAAACGGATCCGGCGCACGCCGGCGGCGCGCAAAACGCGTCCCGTCGAACCGTCCATCAAGGATCCCGGCTCCGTCGGGCCGGCGGACTCCGAGGACGAGGCGGGGACCTACGCCCCGTTGCGCTCCCGTGACGACAGCGGCGAGAGCGACGACGGCGTGATCGCGCAGGGCCCGCCGGCCGAGCGCGCGGCGGCCCCTCGAGCCAGACGACGCAAGGAGGCAATCCGATGAGACCGAAAAAGAAACGCGCCGAGCACGCCCAGCCCGATCTCACCAAGGACGAGGTCGTCGAGACCATCGGCGGCACCAACGGCGAGGCGCCCGGCGACGACGAGGACTGGGGGAAGACCGTCGAGGGCGACGAGGGCGGCGGCTACAGCCGTCCCAAGGAGCTGGGCGAAGACGACGAATTGATCTAGACGCGGCGGACCGCCGCTTTCAGCGTCAGGCGACGCGGGAGGTCGGGCCATGAAAACGAAAAAGAAGGAGAGCGCGCCGAGCCGTTTCACGCGCGGCGAGAAAGTCGGCACGAAGAGCAGCAGGCGTCACGCGCGCAAGCCCGCGGGCATGCGCTCGTCCAAGAAGGAGGAGGAGTTTACTCGCAAGCTCGAGGAACTGACGCCGATGTGAGCGCGCATGCGCCATCGCCGCGACTCCCCGGGAGCCGCGGCGAGCGCGGGGGGGAGTTATGAAGACCATGAAGAAGCCGAAAACCGCCTCATCCGGCCGGCGCCACCCGGCGGCGAGCCGCCGTCGGCCGAAGGCCCGCCTCGCCCGCCGCACGCACGCGCCCCGCAAGAAGGAGGCCGCCGAGGACCGGCCGGCGCTCGAGGAAGAGAAGCCGTACCTCGCCGAAGCCCCGTCCGCCTTCCTCGAGCCGGACAAGCGCGACGACGAGCTCAGCGACGAGGAAAGCCTCGACCGCGAGGAGAAGCACGCCTTGTACTGACCTTTTTACCTCGTCGCCTTCTCCGGGTCCGATTTGGAATCACAAAGATTGGTATCCTAATCGGATGATCACCCATCTCCTGTCCCTCCTGCTCGCCATCCCGTCCCACGCCGCCGCGCCCACGCCCGTGGACGCCCAGGCCTTCATGGACAAGGCCGAATTGTCCATGGAGACCCTCGGCCGCCGCTCCGCCTTCTCCTCCTGGATGCAGCAGACCGACATCAACTACTCGACCGAGTGGCTCGCGGCCGACGCCGACAACGCCTACTCCGCCGAGGCGGCCAAGCTCGCGCACGAGGCGCGCCAATACGACAAGCTCAAGCTCCCCGCCGACCTCGCGCGCAAGTTCCTGGCGCTCAAGCTCACGGTCACCTCGCCGGCGCCGCCCGACGTGAAAGAGCAAAAAGAGCTCTCCGACGTGAAGGTCTGGCTCGACAGCATGTACGGCAAGGGCAAGTATTGCCCGACGCCCGACAAGTGCCAGACGCTCAATGACTTGGAAGACGTCCTGCGCGACTCCCGCGACCCGAAAGTGCTCCTCGACGCCTGGCAGGGCTGGCGCACCATTTCTCCGGTCATGCGCCCCAAATACGAGCGCTTCGTCGAGCTTTCCAACAGGGGCTCCCAGGACCTTGGCTTCAAGGACACGGCCGATCTCTGGAGAAGCGGCTACGACATGACCCCGGACCAATTCTCCGCCGAGGTCGACCGCCTCTACGTCCAGCTCAAGCCGCTCTACGACTCCCTCCACGCCTACGTCCGCCGCCGCCTGCAGGACAAATACGGCAAGGACATCATCGGCGCCGATGGCTTAATACCGGAGCAGCTCACGGGCAACATGTGGGGCCAGTCCTGGGAGAACATCTACGACCTCGTGAAGCCTCCGAAGACGACGCCCGCCTTCGACCTGACCGAGCAGCTTAAGAAAAACAAGTACGACGAGAATAAGATGGTCAAGGCCGGCGAGGGCTTCTTCACGTCCTTGGGCTTCGATCCGCTTCCCGCTACCTTCTGGGAGCGTTCGTTGTTCACGAAGCCGCGCGACCGCGAGGTCGTGTGCCACGCGTCGGCGTGGGACGTCGAGAACTCCCAAGATCTTCGTATTAAAATGTGCATCAAGATCAACACCGAGGACTTCGTGACCATCCATCACGAGCTCGGGCACAACTTCTATCAGCGGGCTTATGAGAAGCAGCCTTACTTCTTCCGCGGTTCCGCGAACGACGGCTTCCACGAGGCCCTCGGCGATACGATCGCGCTGTCGGTCACGCCGGAGTACCTCAAAACGGTCGGGCTCATCGACAAGGTTCCCGGGGCGGAGGGGGACATCGATCTCCTCCTGCAGAAAGCGTTAGAGAAGGTGGCATTTCAGCCATTCGGGCTGCTCGTCGACAAGTGGCGCTGGGACGTATTCTCGGGCAAGACCAAGCCGGCGGACTACAACAAGGCGTGGTGGGACCTCGTCCGCAAATACCAGGGGCTGAAGCCCGGCAACGAGCGCACCGAGAAGGACTTCGATCCGGGCGCCAAGTATCACATCCCGGGCAACACGCCGTACGCGCGGTACTTCCTGGCCAACGTGTACCAGTTCCAGTTCTATCGGGCGCTGTGCAAGCTGCACGGGCACACCGGGCCGCTGCACCGGTGCTCGTACTACGGGGACAAAGCCGTCGGCAAGCGCCTCAACGACATGATGGCGATGGGGGCGAGCCGGCCGTGGCCGGACGCGCTCGAGGCCGCGACGGGGCAGCGGGAGATGGACGCGACGGCGATCATCGAGTACTTCGCGCCGCTCAAAGCCTGGCTCGACGAGCAGAACAAGGGGCAGGCGATCGGCTGGAAGGCCGACTAAAGCTGCATCGCGGCGAGAGCCTCAGCGAGGCTTAGAGGGGGCGAAGCTGTATTTCGAGCCTGCTGTGCAGGGCCTTGGCGATCTTTTCCAAAGTGGCCACGGTCAGATTATGCGTCCCGCGTTCGATGCGCGAGATGTTCGATTGTTTCGTCTGCATCTTCTTCGCCAGCTCTGCCTGGGTCATGCCCGCCCGTTCGCGAGCCTCAGCGACGGCGATCGCGAGGCGGACCTCGGCGTCCACTTCCTCGTAGCCCTTCGCGAACTCCGGATCCTTGAGCCGCTCCTTCAGGTCGTCCCGAAACAGCACCCTCTTGCCCTTGCCTTTCATGCCTTATTCCTCCGGAGCCAGTCGTTCATGTGCCTCTCGGCCCTCTCAATCTCCGCCGGCGGCGTCCTCGGCGTCTTCTTCAGGAATCCATGCGTCATCACGATCGTCTTGCCGGCGTAAAAATGAAGAAAACGATAGCCGTGGTGCTGGATATCTACGACCAACTCCCTGATCTTTCCGCGGACAGCGTCGGCGTAGGGTCGCGGAAGGACGGGGCCCTTCTCTTCCAGTAGCTTAAAGAACTTCCCGACCTTGAACGCGTGCTTGAGCGGCATGGCGTCAAGCATCTCCTTGACGGGGATTTCCCCGCCAGCCGTCATGTAGTACTCGATCTCGTATTCCGGCTCGGGAGCCGTATGGGGAGTATATATCATAAAAGATATGTAGTCAAGGCCTCCACGGCGCGCGAAAGCGGCGCCGCCTATCTACCAGACGATCGAGCCCCCGAAAAAGTTGCATGCGGCGACAGGGCAGAAGGCCGGGCTCGACGAGCAGAATAAGGGGCAGGCGGTCGGGTGGAAGGCCGACTAGCGCGTTCGCGCGCCGGCGTCAGCGCGCGTCGTGGAGGGGGATGGTGAGCCGGATCGAATCGTAGCGCACGCGAGGCTTAAGGGCGGCCCGCTTCCCGCGCCCGCGCTCGAGCTCCACGAGATCGAGCCGCGCCAGCATGGCGACATCGTCCTGCGTGTTCTTGAGCTGCCGCCCCGTGGCC
>JAHFCD010000309.1 GCA_023249695.1 Elusimicrobiota bacterium | reverse complement strand
TCGATGAGCGTTTCCGGAACGAACCGTCCGCCGAAAGGGCCGAACCAGCCGGGCCGCTTCGCCTTCGGCGAATCGCTCGAGGGGTTTTTCATGGCTCAGGGAGGATAGCAGACCCCCCCCCGGCTTGTCCATTGCGTCGAAATGCTAAATTGATCCGGCCCCTCCGGCATTTAATGGATACGCTGATCCCCGCCGCTCTCGAGCTTTGGCGAGCCAAACCGACCCAAAGCATTCTCCAGATTTTCATCTGGCTGTGCAGCATCAACGCCGGCTTCTGGATCCTGGCCCGGATCATGGGCGCCTTCGTCGATGTGTTCTCGGAGCTGTTCTGGGAGGACCTCTGGGGGGCGCTCGCGACGGTGTACAACATCGCGCTGGCCGTCTTCTTCGCGGCCATCATCTTCGTCTCCGCGACGAAGGGCGCGCCGCCGAAGGACCTCATGTGGCGCGAGATGTGCGGCTTCGTGCTCCTTTATATGGCGCTCGGCGCGTCTTATATGGACCGCCACAGCCACCAGATCAACGATTATGCCCGCCCCGGCTACGCCCTGGGCCTGACGAGCTATATCGTCTATGCCGCCTTCCCCTGGCTCGTCGCGCACCCCGAGCTATACACCCTCATCACGGTGATGAAGGCGATCGCCGACAGCTGGGTCGGCAAGGCGTTCACGGTCTTCTTCATCGGCGGGATCATCTGGGGCGTCGCCCACCGCGGCCTACGGGAGATGTTCTACCACCTGAGCCCCTTCCTGTGGTTTATCGGGGCCCTGAAGCACCCCCCCATCCGCGTCCGCCGCGACTAAGCGACTCAGTGTCAGGCCTCGCGTTGCTGCGTAATTCCTACTGTAATTTCAAATAGAATTCGCACATCAACGCGAGGCCTGACGCCAATAAAAACCCCCTCGCCGCAAGCGGCGAGGGGGTCTTTTTCAGGCGGTGTTCGTCAGCTGATTAGAGCTTGCGAACGTTGCCGGCGCGGGGTCCCTTCTCGGACTGCTCCACGTCGAACTCGACGGCCTGATTCTCGGCCAAAGTCTTGAAGCCATCGCCCATGATGGACGAGTGGTGAACGAAGAGATCCTTAGATCCGTCGTCCGGCGTGATGAACCCGAAGCCCTTCTGATCGTTGAACCACTTCACTTTTCCGGTAGCCATTGTCTTGTATGTCCTCTTTCTTGCGTCTTGCTCACGTACGTCTATGTGGCGCGGGAAACGTTTTCCCGTGAATCTATTATACCACGAGATTGCCGTCGAGGGCGTATTATTATTGTGACTTAGGGGTGTATTTTGAGGGGGGTGTATTACGCCCTGACGACGACCTAAAAAGACCCGGCCGGGGTTTTCCACGGAGGCCGCGCGTAGAACTCCTCATACCCCCCGGCCCTCGCCGGGACTATACTGGAGCCATGAATAAAATTCCGCTCACGATTGTCGCGGCGGCCCTGGTGACCGCGTGCCTCGCCGCCGCCCAGGTCCCAGCGCCTCCTCCCCAGGATCGCACCGCCGTCGAAACGGACCAAAAGGAGGTCGCCCGCGCGATCCAGGCCCTCAAGCCCAACGAGGACCAGATGGACGCCCTACTGAAGGGGCATCGCGCGGCCCGGATCGCGCTGAAGCTCAAGGAACGGGAAGCCCTACGGGCCCTCTCCGCCGACTACACCGCCCAGACCATCAAGCTCAAGGCGGAGCAGTCGGCCGAGAAGTCGGCAATGCTCGACAAGATGCGGTAGAAGGAGGGGTCATGAAAAGAAATCTAATGCTCGTCGCGACGGTGTTGACCTGCGGCATGCTGGCTTGGGGACGGCGAAATGTCGGCGGAAGCCGCGCTGGCGTCCGCGGAACGGACCGCCGTCGCCGCGGTCCGGGGGGAGGCCCTGACCGCCCTCCACGCGTCTAGGCGCCGGCCGCTTTAAAGAACGCACGCAGCAAACGCGCGCTTTTGACGCCGGGGCGGGCTTCGACGCCGGAGCTGACGTCCAGGGCCCAGGGCTTCGCGGCGGCGACGGCTTCGGCGGCGTTGTCGGGGGTCAGGCCTCCCGCGAGCACGGCGCGGGCGCCGGTGGAACGCCAGGAGCGGGCGGTCTTCCAGGCCTTGAGCTGAGCGGCGCGGGACGGGCCGCGGCCGGCGCGGCGGTCGGCGTCGGTGCGCGCGGGCTCGATGAGGACCATCTTCCCTCGGAGCGGACGGGCGTCCAAGGTGACGGCCTGGATAACGCGGACTTTGATGCCTCGAGGAACGGCCCCGTAGATCTGAACGGCGTCCAGGCGCAGCTCACGGACGACGCGGCGGAGCTCTTCGGCGGCGACATGCTTGAAGACGCCGATGGCGAGAACCCCTTTGGGGATGGCGGCGCGGATGCGGGCGGCCTTCGGAGGGGTCAGATAGCGCGGCGTGTTGGGAACGAAGATCATGCCGACGGCCCAGGCGCCGAGCTTGGCGGCCAGTCGCGCGTCTCGAGGGCGGGTGACGCCGCAGACCTTAATTCGCATGCAGGAACTCCGTCAGCGCGGCGCCGGGGTCGGGGCGCTTCATTAAGGAGGAGCCGATGAGGAAGCCTTGGTAGCCTAACGGCGACAACGAATCGAGGTCGCTTCGCGAGCGCAGGCCGGACTCGGCGACGGCGGTGATTCCAGGAAGGCAGACCAGCGGCGCGAGACGCCGGGCGACGGCTAAATCGACCTTCAGCGTCTTGAGATCCCTGCTGTTGACGCCGATCAGCGCGCCGCCCGCGGCTATCGCCGCGAGGGCTTCGGCCTCGTTGTGTACCTCGATGAGAACGGATAAACCCAACGACAAGGCGGCTTTATGCATCTCGGGAAGGCGGGGGCCCAACAGCGCGGCGATGAGGAGGACCGCGTCCGCCCCGATGGATCTCGCGACTTCGAATTGATAATTGTCCACGACAAAATCCTTCATCAACAACGGGGTGGCCGGGCAGCTGTCGCGGGCGCCGGCCAAGAAAGAATAATCGCCTCCGAAGAACTCCGGCTCGGTGAGGATGGAGACGGCGGAGGCTCCGGCGGAAGCATACGCCGCCGCGATTCTCGCGGCTTCGACGGGGGAGGCGTTGGAACGAAAAATGCCTTCGGACGGAGAGACGAATTTAACCTCGGCGATGATGCCTCGGCCGGACGACAACGACTTTTTCAACGACAACGGGGGATGATCGTAGAGGGGCTGAGCGCGGAGCCACTCGACGGGATGCTTCTGCTTTTCGCGCGCTACGCGCGCGGCGGTTTTTTCGGCGATCTTGCCGAGGACGCCGAGGTCATCCATTGATGGTGAGACGGCGGAGGATGGCCAACGACGCGGCCGCCCTTCCGGAATCGATCGAGTCGGCGGCCATCGCGAGGCCTTCCTTCCAGGTCTTGGCCAACCCCGCGACCATCAGCGCGGCGGCCGCGTTCAAGAGGCAGACTTCGCGCGCGGGACCGGACTCGCCGAACAAGACGGCGCGGGTGATCCAGGCGTTCTTTTTCGCGTCGCCTCCCGCCAAGGCCGACAACGGGCGACGCATCAGGCCTAAAGATTCCGGCTTGAACTCGGTCATCTTGATGCGTCCGCCGCGCAGATGGGCGATGACGGTCGGCGCGGACAGCGAGATCTCGTCGAGGCCGTCCTTGCTCGCGACCACCATCGCTTCCTCGCTGCCCAAAGCCTTGAGGGCCTCGGCCACGGGTCCGACCAGGCTCGTCGAATAGACTCCAAGGAGCTGGCGGCGAGCGCCCGCGGGATTGGACAGCGGCCCGAGAAGGTTGAAGACCGTCCGCGCGCCGAGCTGGCGGCGGATCGGACCGACCTTGGCCATGGCGGGGTGGTGGGCGGGAGCGAAGAGGAAGCCGACGCCGGCGACGTCCACGCATTCGGCGGCGAGCCTGGCGGACACTCCGGTGCGCACGCCGAGGGCTTCTAAAACGTCCGCGGAGCCGGAGCGGCTGGAGACGGCGCGGTTGCCGTGCTTGGCGACGGCGGCGCCGGCGCCGGCGGCGACGAAGGCGACGGTCGTCGAGATGTTGAAGGTGCCGGAGCCGTCGCCGCCGGTGCCGCAGGTGTCGAGCAGCTGGCGGCGCTTGGGCCTGACCTTGATCG
>JAHFCD010000005.1 GCA_023249695.1 Elusimicrobiota bacterium | reverse complement strand
CCGGGCCGTAGGGGAAGAACCCGAGCTCGCGCGTGGTCGCGCCGAAGATCGCCACGACCGGGACCCCCGCCGCGGCGGCCAGGTGCATCGGGCCGGAGTCGTTGGTCACGAACACGGACAGGCGCCCCATGAGCGCCTTGAGGTCCTCGAGGTCGGTCTTGCCGACGAGGTCGAGCGCGCCGCACTCGCGCGCGATGCCCTCGCCCAGGGCCCGGTCGTCCGGGCCGCCGACGAGGACGGGCGTGAAGCCGTCGGCTTTCAAGCGGACGCACAGCTCGGCGAAGCGTTCCGGGAGCCAGCGCTTGGTGGCCCAGGCGGACCCGGGATGGACGCCGGCGAGCGCCGCGTCCGGGCGCACGCCCGCGCCGGCCAGGATCGCGGCGAGCTTGACGCTCATCTTGGGCGGCGCCACGTAGCGGGATTCTCCGGCCGAGGGCGCCGCGCCCGCGCCGAGGGGCAGGGCCAAGGAGAGGTTGCGCTCGAGATCGTGCATCAGCCAGGAGAAAGGAACGGCGTCGGTGAGCAGGACGCTTCCGGCGCTGGAGTCGAAGCCGATGCGCCGGGGAATCTCGGCCAGGCGCGCGATGAGGGCGGAGCGAAAGGAACGATGGGGAATCACGGCGAGGTCGAAGCCGCGGGCGCGGAGCTCCCGCGCGATGGCCCAAGGCCCCATCAGGCCTCCGTGGACGCCGCGCTTGTCGTCCAGGAGAACCTCGTCGACCCAGGCCGTCCCCCGAAAGATATCGGCGGTCTTGGCGAGCGTCAGCACGGTCACGGAGGCGCCGGGAAGAATTTCCTTGAGGCGCCGAAGAAGCGGCAAGGTCAGGAGGCTGTCGCCGAGAAAGGCGCTTTGCATGACGAGCACTTTTTTCGCCCCGCGCGTCGCGCCGACGGCTCCGTAGTCCCCCGAGCTGAGCACGCTCGGCGCCCGCGGCACGCCCCAGGAGGCGAGCGCCTCGTGATAGCGGTCCACGGTGTGGCGCTGCAGGCCGGGGGTCGACACGCGCAGGGCCACGAACAGGCGCCGGGCCAGCGCGTTCTTGCGGTAGGTCGCCGTGTTCGGCACCCGCGCCAAGGTTCGGATCACGAACGAGCGCAGGTTGTCGTGCAGGTCCAACAGGTAGGTGAAGCCTCCCGCTCGGATCATCCGCACGGCGTCCAGGATGCCGGTGAAGGGCACGACCTCGTCCACGCCGGGGTGGCCTTTGAGGGCGGCCGCGAACTGGGGCTTAACGAGGACCGTGACCCGGCAGGCGGGCCAATGGGCTTTTAGGCTCTTATACACCGGCCCGGTCAGGACGACGTCGCCGAGGCTGGAAAGCCGAATAACGAGGATTTTGGGGGACAACCGTGATTGTATCATTTCGACCAGGTGGAGGGCTGGCGCGCCTCTTTTAGGGCAGGACTCGGGTGGCCCGGGAGAGCGCATCGGCGGGGATGATCAGGCCGACCTTCTTTGCCGCCGAGAGATTGAGGATGGTCTCGGTTTTTTCGGGCAGGAGAGTGTTCTCGAGCTCGACGCCCTTCAGCATTTCACGCGCGGCCGCGGCCGCGCGCCGGCCGCTCTCGCTGAAGGGAACGAAGACCGAGGCGACGGCGCCCTTTTCCGCCAGGCCGGGAACCGAGGCGTAGAACGGCAGTCCGATGGCGTGGCTGAAGGCCTCGACCGTCGCGAAGCTTTGTGCCGTCAGGAGGTTCGGATCGGGCGCCAGCCACAGGGCGTTCGTCGCTCCGGGCAGGCTCCGGAGGCTGTCCGGCAGGTCCGCGACTCCGTCCAGCCTTTCCGAAAGAATCGTGATGCCGAGCCCGGCGGAGGCCTGCCGAAGCCGTTCGACATAGCCGCCATAGGTCGACGCCGACCAAAGGACCGTCAGCCTTTTGAGCCCGGGCTGGATGACCTTGAGAGCGGCCAGGAGCGTGTCGGCCGGTGGAAGCATGGAAATTTTGACGGCAGCCGAGTGGCTCCCCGCCCAGTCCGACGGCAACCCCGGGGCCAGGCAGACGATGAGCTTGACCCGCGACGGGTAGGAGCGCTCGGCGGCCTTACGGCCGAACGTCACGATGAGCCTGGTCTCGGCGGGAACCGTGAAGCCTCCGTCGGCAAGATTGCGCAGCCCCGTTCCCGGGCCGAAAACCTCCGTGAAGCCGTTGCGGGCCTCCTGATACGAGCTGAGCCCCGAGCTGAGGACGGTGAGGACCTCCTGAGCGCGCAGCGCGGGCGCGGCGAGCCAGAGGAGGACGGCGAGCCTCACCATTTGCATGAGACCTGCGCGAGCCACCAGCGGCCGGGCTGCTCGTAGGGGATCGCGACGCTGCCGCCCTGGGTGTATTGCTGGTCGAAAAGATTGTAGACGTGGAAACGGACAGTGAGGGCCCGCCAGAAGTTCTCCAGGCTGAAGCCGGCGTTGCTGAGCACGGCGGCCGGGACGGAATAGTCGGAGTCACGGGTCCCGGAGGTGGCGGCCGTGGTGGTGATGGGGGAGTATTGGCGGCCGACATATCGCACGGCGTAGTGCAGCCACAGGCCGCGGGACCAGGAGGGCCCAGACGCCGTTGCCTTCAGAGGAGCGTAGTCGATGAGCGCGTTGCCCATGATCGAGGGGACGTCCTCGAGACGGCCGCCCGAGACCGAGTATCCCGTGCTCGAATTGAGGGCGCGCTGGTAAGTGGCGTTGGCCCGGGCCATAAGCGCCGTGCCTTCCCAGCCGATTTCATATTCGATGCCTCGGAACTTGACGACGCCGCTGTTCTGATAGTTCCCCAGCGCGTCGCGATAGATCACGCTTTCATAGTCGTTGTAGAACAGGTTGAGACGGTTGGAGAGCGCCTGGGGCCGTTCAATCTCGACGCTGAGCTGATAGCTGTTGAGCTTTTCCGGCTTGAGATCGGCGCTGCCGGTGTAGCCGCCTCCGCCCAATTGATTGTAGCGGTACCAGTAGGGCGCGTCGGCGAAAGAGCGGCCATAGCTGGCCCGGACGCTCACGCGCTCCAGAGGGGTATACACCAGCGCCGCGCGAGGGCTGATCTGCTCGACATAGTAATTGCGTATGCGCCACTTGTAGTCGTAGCGGGCGCCGACATTGGCGAGCCACTTCGGGTTGAAGCGGTGCTTGACCTGGCTGAAGAGGGCGAGGCTGCGCTCGTGGCCCGGCGGAAGAATCTCGGGCGTGCCGATGTAGTAATCCGCGTGGGTGGCGTCGGGGCTGTGAATGTTCCAGGAATACTGCATGTCCATCTGCTCGGCCTGGACTCCGCCGAGCGCGGTCCCCTGACCCCAGGCAAGATCGTAGGGCTTGGCGGCCGAGACCTCGGCGCCGTAGCTGGCCTCGTGCCACTTCACCGTAAAGCCCTTGGCGTATCCCGGCGCAGTGCCCGCCTCACCCTGGCGCCGCTGGGCCTCGCCGCCCAAGGTGGTCATGGTGTCGTAATAGGGCCGGATCGTCAGCTTGACATCGTCGAAGACCGTCGGCGCGTACTTGAGCTCGGAATGCCAGGTATCGAAGCTCGCCCCGAGGCCGACGCCCTCGAATTTGCGGAACTCCGCCGGATCGACGAGCTGGCCGGTCCCGCCTGCGCCCGAACGCGGCATGGTGTACTGCTCCAGACGATGATTGACCATGAGCGAGGTCTCCCCGGAGCGATACTTGATGCCCACGTCGTGAGGCGCGTTGAGCTCGCCGAAACGGTCGAGCGTCGTGAACCCGTCCCGCGGAGCCGCCCCGCCGTCGCGCGAGGCGGGGACGCCTTTCTTCTCGCCCGTCGTCCGGTAGATCGAACCGAAAAGGGTCAGGTCCCGGCCTTCGCCGAGGTCGCGGCCGTAGAGATAGTCGAGCTTGATCTGGCCGTAGTCGCCGGCCCCGACGTTCAATTCCGAGCCGTTAACCTCGCGGCCATCCTTGGTCACGATGTTGATGACTCCAGCGGTCGCCACGTCGCCGTACAGCGTCGCGCCCGGGCCGCGCATGACCTCGATGCGCTTGATGTTGTGCAGCCCGATCGAGGGGCCGAAGTTCGCGCTCGAGTAGGAGCGGGAATTGAGGCGGTGGCCGTCGCGCAGGACGAGAATTTTCTGCTGGGAGGAACCGTAGACGCCCCGCAGGGCGCTGAAGTATTCGTTGTGATCCTGAATACGGCTGAACCCCGGGATCGTGAGCAGGACCTCGTTGAGGGTCCGCGCTCCCATCTTCTTGATCTGCTCGCCCGTGATGACCGAGGTGATGACCGGCGCCTCATGGAGAGACTCGATCTCTTGGGACGCCGCCACGACCTCCTGGGAAAAGAACTCCCAGACGGTGTCCTTCTCCTGGGCGCGAACCGAGGCGCGGCCGATCAACAGGCAGGCCAACGCGCCGAGCCAGGCGCGAGCTCCGGGCCGTTCGTGCCTTCGAGACTGATCCTTTCTTTTTTTCATGCAGTTGGCCGCGCCCATGAATGTAGCAAAAGTCCTCCTGCCGGACTGCGGCTGAAATGTAGCGGCACGATGTGCGAAAAATGCCCGCTCGATCAATACCCCTGATATAAACTCTTCAAAATTACATTACAGCCAATGCCGCTGATTCAAGATATTCTACGTCGGTGAATGCGCGTGTTTTAGCCTGGGGACTCATACTGTGGGGCGGGCTCACTCCGGCTTATGGACTGGCCGCGGGAGAGGACGACAGCGCGGAGTTCTTTCGATTCATGGCCAACGAGGCCGAGGTCATCACCGTGGCGTCCGCCAGGCCCGAGACCGTGTTCAACAGCGTTTCCAATATCACGGTGATCGACCGGGCGGACATCGAGCGCTACGGCTTCGCCTCGGTGTCCGACGCGCTGAGCATCGTTCCCGGCGTGCTCATCGTCAACACATTCGGCATCCACAACATCGTCACCTTCCGCGGCGGACTCCAGCCGCACTACGCCAACAAGATCCTGGTGATGATCAACAACATCCCGCAGTACGAGGCCAATACCGGCGCGGCGACCGACGTCGACAGCGTGGGCATCGAATCGATCGAGCGCATCGAGGTCCTGCGCGGCCCCGCGTCCGTGATCTACGGCTCTAACGCGTTGACCGGGGCGATCAATATCGTCCTGCGCCAAGCCGAGGCGCCGGGCCGGGAAGGGACGGTCGCGGGGGGAATCGCAAGCAAGCACGGGGAATACCTGGGCGACGCCCAGGTGAGCCGGGCCGAAGGGGTCTATTTGGCCAGGGGGAGGGACTGGTCCTACCATCTCTCCGCGGCCATGCGCAATCAGGCCTCGCCCGTCTACCGGTTTTCCGACGAGTCCAACACGGTGAGCGAGATCGCCGAGCACTACAACGCGCGGAGCTTCAACGCCAGAGGCGAATACAAGAGGCACGCCCTTCTTCTCAATGTCGCGAACACCGAGCAATCCTTCCTGGGCGCGGGGCTGACCCGGGCCACGGGGCTCGGCTTCGACGAGGTCGACGACCTCGTCCTCGCCGGCTACGGCTACACCTACGACCTGGACGATAAAAAATTGAAGTACACGGCCGCTTACGACAAGCAGCGCCGCCACGTCCCTTTTTCCGCCGATCAAAGCGCGGTGATTGTCTACGACGGCTATCGCGTGCAGAACACTCTGACCTACTCCTCGGGCTTCGCGCGCGATTGGGACCTGGAGTTGGGGGGCAGTCACGAGTACCGCAAGAGCCTGCATGTGGTGAACTACAACCGCCTCACCGGGACGACCATTGACGAGCTGGGAATGGCGGGGTGGTCGGTTTGGGAGGGATCGGCCTTCGCTCAGCTGTGCTATGCCAAAGACCCGTGGAAGGCCGTCGTCGGCGGCCGCTACACCTACAACGCCGCCTTCGGCTCGAACTTTTCCCCGCGGGGGTCGGTGATCTATACGATCGATGAGCGCCGCAGCGCCAAGCTGGTGGCGGGACAGTCCTACCGCGCCCCGTCCCTCGTCGAGAACTACCTCAACATATCGAACATCGTCCTTGGCAATCCGGCGCTGCAGGCGGAGAAGAACCGGTCCGTGGAGCTGTCGTATCTGCACAGCGGCGGAAGCTTCTTCGGCCAGGTCACGGGCTACTACGCCGAGTATCTCAACAACATCTACCGGACCGTCGGGAATTTCACGCGCGACGGGGTCGCCTACACCGGCGTCAATTTCTACACCAACGCCGGCAAGATCACGGTCAGGGGCCTGGAGACCGAGCTGAGATACGAGCGGCCCCGCACGCATGCCTACGTGAACGCCGGCTATATCGTCGGGAGCCATGGCGATGCGCACACGATCAACACGCCCGCCGGCCCGGCCCAGTCCTATCTCTTCAAGTACGTCCCGCGCTACACCGTCGCGGAGGGCGTTTCCCGGGATATCGGGCCTTTCTTCGTGACCGCCGGGGCCAACCACTTCTCGAGCATGGAGACGGTCCACACCCGCCTCGCCGAGCAGTACACGGCGAATGTCGGCGTCGGCTGGCGTTCCGGCCCCAGCCGGCATGCCTTCACGGTGAGAAACGTCACCGACCGCAGCGTCGTCTTCCCCGAGTACGTTCGCGAGCGCGTGGTCGAATCCGTTCCGTTATACACCGGCCGAATTTTCGAATACACCTTCCGCTGTCGATTCTGACGCCTTCTTAAAGGCTCATTTGTGATATCCTCCTTTTCGCCCAGGGAGATAAACATGGCGGATAGGAACAAAGCTGGCCTCACTCTCATGGAGCTCATGTTCGTGGTTCTCATCATCGGCATCCTGGCAAGCATCGCGACCGTCAAGTACGCGAACCTCTACCGCAAGGCGGATGAAGGCGGCTTGCAGGGAAACCTCGGCTCCATCCGATCCGCCCTCAGCATCTACTATGCGGACACCGACGGCCAATATCCCTTGGCCCTCACCGTTCTGACGGTCGGCGGCAAATATTTGGCCGCCATCCCCGCCGCCAAGATTCCCAATTATCACCTTGCCTCCGCGTTGACGACCGTAGGCTCGAGCGTCGACGACGCGGGCGGCTGGCTGTACAACGGCGACTCCTCCCACATTCGGTTCGGCGCCTCCGTGGTCAATTGCGTTCATACGGACACCAAGGGCACCGTCTGGAGCGCCTACTGACGCCGACTGGTCAAGCCGCTGTTAGGCCGGAAGCTTGCTCCCCGCCGCCATTTTTCCGTTTCCAACTCGGCTGATGATAATCACTCTTCCCGGGAAGAGTTGCCGGCTTCTTCAGACGCTCACGCACCCGCTCCAACAGCTTCTCCGCCTCGTCGAGGCGGGACCCGGCTTCGACCGGGCCGGCGCCCGCGGCCGCCCGGGCCCGCTCGAACGCGTCGAAGGCGCGCCCGTAGGCGACGGAGTACCGGCGAAAATCGTCGGCCCGGTTGCACGCCCGGTCCGCGGCTTCGTAGAGGAGGCGCGCGTCGTTTCGCAGCGGCTCGAGAGCCTCCCAGGCCCGCTTTCGGGCGACCTCGCGCGGCTCCGAGCCGAGCGCGGCCAGACGCGCCTTCGCCTCGGCCAAGGGCGCCGGCAGCGACTCAGCGTGACCGATCGCCGCGGCGGCGGCCGAGGACGCTTCGACGAGGGGTCCGAGGCCGCCTTGATGGGCCGCCTTCATCTCGAGAGCCTGCTCGCCCATGATTCGCACGGCTTCCTCGAGAGGGCGTAAGCCGTCGGCGGCGTCCCGCAGCGCATCGCTCGCCTTGGCGAGAAGCGCCAGGAGCTTCTTTTTTTCATCGCCGGACAATTCGTCGACCTTTGTTTTCAGGTCCCGTTGCTCGGAGGAAAGCCTATCCCAGCGCACGCGCTCGGCGGCGACAGGATCGGAGAGGTCCTTGAGCCTGCGTTCCGATCCCGCCTTGACCCCGGCCGCCGTCTCCGCGGCCCGCTTCTGGGCCCCGGCGCTCAAGGACCGGGCCGCCTCGGACGCCACGCCCGCCTGGCGCAGGCCCTCGTCGAGGCCGGCCGCGATCGCGGGGACCTTTTCCGGCAGCAGGGGCAGCCCCGTCGCGTCGATGACCGCGGCATGGGACGCGGCGGCGGCCTGGCGCAGGGCGGAGCGATCCGCGTCGGGATCGTAGCGCGAGGCCCGCGCGAGCGACGGCGCGAGGAGCAGGACGGCGCACAGGAGGCTTGTCCGGGAGATCATCTCATTGCGCCGGACGGACGCGCGCGGCGGCGTCGGCGATGAAGCGCTTGAGCGCGCGCGCCTTCTCGAGCCGGGACGCGGCGTCCGCGGTCTTGCCCGCGGCGGCCTCGGCGTCGGCGAGGCGCTCGAGCGCGAACGCGCTGAGCGGCGACGCGGTCACGGCCCGGCGCCACAGGGCCTCGTCCGAGGACCACACCGGCAGCTGCCGCCGGGTCAGCAGCACGAGCGCCAAGGCGACGCACCCGGACGCGGCGCGGAAAGCGGGCGCGTCCAGGGCCCGTCCCAGCGCCGCCGCCACGAGCAGGGCGACCGGGATCGCGGGCAGATAGGACCAGCGGTCGGCGGCGATCATGCGGCCGGACTTGAAAAAACCGAGGGCGGGAAGAAGCAGGATCGCGTAGGCGAGCGCGGCCTGCGCCAGCCCGTCCACGCGCTTGCGCGTCAGCGCGAGGTAAAGGGCCGCCGTCAAGACGGCGGCGGCGGCGACGCTGAACGGGAAAGGCTCGAGCAGAATCGAGCGTTCGTACAGCGGGGACAAGCCGGCGGGGAGCAAGGTCTTCCATGGGTAGAACGCGAGGCCGTAGAAAGCCTGGGCCAGCCGATGGGAGACGCCGAAGTCCGCGAGCGGAACCGCCGCGCCGCTTCCGGACTGCGCCGCGAGGTTGAACGCCAGGACGCCGAGCGCGAGGGGGACGTAGGGAAGCTTCTCCCGCCAGCGCGGCGCGCCGGCGAGGCGCAGGTCGAGGAGCAGCCACGTCGCGGGAAGGACGATCGCGAAGACCTTGCTCGTCATCGCCAGCGCGGTGAGCAGGAAAGCCGGGCGGCGCCAGGCGGCGTCGTCGAGACCGCGAATGTAGGCCAACGCGGCGCCCAAGGACAGGACTCCGCACAGGACGTCGCGCCGTTCGGTGACCCAGGCGACGGACTCGACCCGCAGCGGATGCAGCGCCCAAAACAGCGCGGCGAAGACGGCGGCGGTCTCGGCGCGCTTCCCGGCGGCGAGCTTCAGGCGGCGGGCGAGGAAGAACAGCAGCACGGCGCCCAACGCATGGAGAAGGACGTTCGTCAGATGGAAGCCCAGCGGATTTCCGCCCCAGAGGAGCCGATCGAACGCCAGGGTCAGCCAGGTCGCCGGCTGCCAATGCCCGAGCTGGGAGCCCGTCAGCATGAAGGTCAGGCCCGGCGCGTCGAAACGCAGGAGGGCGTTGTCGACGATGTTCGGCTGATCGTCCCAGTTCAGGAACGGGAAGCGCAGCGCGGGGAGGAAGGCGACGACCACCGCGGCGAAGACGGCCGGCGCGAGCCGGAGCGCGCGGTCCGCGTTCCTAGGCACCGAGGGCCTCAAGCGTGCGGGCGCCGGCTCCCCGCAGGCCGTCGGCTGACTTGCGCGCGGATTCCCCGGCCGCGCGCGCGGCCGCCTCATCCTTGACGAATTCGATGAGGCGCTCGGCGAGCTGCGCCGCGTCGGCGACCCGGCGCCCGCCGCCCCCGTGGGCGGAGAGGAGCGCGGCCGGCAGTTCGATGTGGCCGGTGTGGGGGCCGAACAGCACCGGCACGCCGGCCAGCGCCGGCTCGAGAAGATTGTGGCCGCCGACCTTCACCAAGGTCCCGCCGACGAACGCCGCGCGGGCCAGGCCGTAGAACGAGGGCAGCACGCCCATCTCGTCGAGCAGCAGCGCGGCGCATCCGGCGTCGGGAGCGCGGCTCCAGCGGGCGGCCTTGAGCCCCGCGTGCGCCAGCAGGTCGGCGGCGTCGGCGGCGCGCTCAAGATGGCGCGGAGCGAGGACGAGCCGCAGGCGCGGCTCGGCGCGCCGCGCGGCCATGTAGGCGGCGAGCACCATCTCCTCCTCGAACGGGTGGGTGCTCCCCGCGACGAACAGCGGGTCGCGCCCCCAGCCGAGCGCCGCGACCTTGGCGCGGGCGGCGGCGCTCACGGCGGGCTCGGCCTCCCGGTCGTACTTGGCGTTGCCGGTGACCTTCACGCGGCCGGGCGGGACGCCGAGCGAAACGAAGCGAGCGGCGTCGTCCTCGCTCTGGGCGCCGACCACGACGAGCGCCCTCAGCGCCGGGGCGAGGAGCGCGGAGATCGCGCGATAGCGGGAGAGGCTTTTCGCCGTGAGGCGCGCGTTGATCAGCGCCGGGGAAAGGCCCGCGCGGCTCGCGAGGATCAAGGTCGTGGGCCACAGCTCGGTCTCGGCCAGGACCAGTCGGCTCGGCTTCACGGCGGCCAGGAAACGGCTCACGAAGGGCCAGGCGTCGAGAGGGGCGAGTTGGGCCCAGGAGACATACGGCAAGGCGCGCGCCGCCTCGCGGCCGGAGCGCGTCGTCGTGGTGAGAAAAAGCGCCGCGGCGCTTTTTTTCGACAGCGCCTCCAGGATCGGGACCAGGCCGGCGACCTCCCCGGCGGAAGCGGCATGAAACCACCACACGTCGCGGCCCTGAAGCCGGCCCAGGGCCTCGTCCGGGACCGCGCCGAAGCGCTCGGGCATTTCGCCGTAAAGTCCGTCGAGGCGGCCCCGATTGGGCGACAGGAGAAACGAGAGCACGAAGCCCAGGCCTGCGAGCGGGGAGATCAAGGTCTCCAGAAGGAGAATCAGGGCGCTCATCGGATCAGGCGGTCGGCCTCGGCGGTGAGGGCGTCGATCGCGGCCTTGAGCTCGGCGGCCTTCGCGGCGAGGTCGTCGTCCGGCCTGACGCGCAGCGGCTCCCCGTAGATCACGACGGCGCGGCCGAACGGAAGAGGCACCTGAAGCCGGTCCCAGGCCTTGGAGATCTCGACCTTGTGCGACAGCGCGTTGGCGATCGGGACGATCGGCATGCCGGACAGCTGCGCCACCTTCACCGCGCCTTCCTTGGCTTCGCGCGCCGGGCCCCGCGGACCGTCCGGCGTGATGCCGACGTCGGTGCCGGAGCGCAGCATCTCGACCATTTCGCGGGCCGCGACGGCACCGCCGCGAGAGGACGACCCGCGCACCGCGCCGATGCGGGACAGCTCCATCGTCCGGGCGATCAGCTCGCCGTCCTTGGACTTGCTGACGAGCACCGCCGCCGACACGTTGCGGTGCGACCAGGTGAAAAAGATCTGGCGCTGGTGCCAGAAGGCGTAGATGAAGCGCTCCCCCGTCCGGTGGACCGTCTCGGGAATGTCGGCGCGGAGCACCAGCGAGCGCGTGGTCCAGCCGACGAACGTCACGTAGAGGTAGGCGAGGTAGGGGACGACCCGGCGAAGCACTATTTGCGGCCCTTGGCCTTCGACTTCGCGAGCCAGGATTGGCTGACCGCGAGGGAGGCGGAGGGGGAGAGCCGGCCATTGTCGACGGTCACGCCGAGCTTCGCGCCGGCGTCGAGCTTGCGCAAGGCCGCTTCGAGCGCCTCGGGCGAAGCGATCGGGCTGAGCGGGGAAAGCTCGCAGTTGTCCTTCTCGGCCTCGTCGGCGATCAAGGCCGACGCGAAGCGCACGGCCTCGTCGAGGGCGTGCTCCTCGAGATAGGGCCAAAGCGCCTCGGGAATCGAGGCCTCCTTCGCGCGGATGGGGCCGAAGCCCTCCCCGAGAGAGGCCAGGATCAGGCTGTAGGCCAGGCCGGGCATCGGGGACAGCAGCGATTGATCCGCGTCGGGATGGCCGAAGGTGTCGAAGACGACGCCCGGCGTGAGGGCCTTCGACGCGCGTTCTAAGAACTTGGCGAGCGCAAGCTCGCCAAGCCCCGCGGCCTCGATGTCGATCTTGAATTTCTTGGCGCGCTGTTTGACGACGTGGGGCCGAAGCGTGAGCTTGAAGCCCTTGATCTTCCTCACCGGCGGCGGCGGCCTTCCTTGACCTTGATCGCGGATGTTTCGGCGGCCACATAAGACGACCTCTTGCCGCCGAAGCGAACCTGATACTCGTAGACGAGGGGCGCGGCCACCGCGATCGACGAGTAGGTGCCGAGAAGGTTGCCGACGACCATCGCGAGCGCGAAGTTGTGCAGGACGGGGCCGCCGAAGAACAGGATCGTCATGCTGACGATCTGCACCGTGAGGACCGTGATGACCGTGCGCGACAGCGTCTCGTTGATCGAGGAGTCGATCAAGGTGCGCAGATCGTGCGTGCGGTCCGTGCGCAGCTTCTCGCGCATGCGGTCGAAGACGACGATCGTGTCGCTGATCGAATAGCCGGCGATGGTCAGCAGCGCCGTCACGATCAGCAGGTCCATCTGCAGGCCGAGGAAGGAGAACAGGCCGGCCACGCCGATCACGTCGTGGAACAGCGCGATGACGCCTCCCAGGCTCCAGATCGGGTTCTCGAAACGGTAGGCGACGTAGACCAGGATGCCGAGCAGGCTCAGCACGATCGCCCAGATCGTGCGCCGGCGCAGATCCTTGCCGACCACGGCGCCGATGACATCCTTATGATCGAGAGTCGGCTCGACCGTCGGGTAGGCCTTCCGGAGGGCGGCAAGGGCCGTATTGGCGTACGCGGTCGCCGCGGCGTCGTCGATCGCCTGCTCTCTCAGGATGAAGGTGGGACGGCCGCCTTCGACGGACTGGATTTCCGTTTTAAGGCCCTCGGCTTCCAAAGCCTTGCGGACGCCGTCAACCTGAACCTTCGAGTCGGCGGGGAAGCTGATCTGCAGCAAGGTGCCGCCGGTGAACTCGATCGAGTAGTTGAAGCCCTTGACGGCCATGGAGGCGAGGCTGAGCGTCAGCACGGCGACGGAGCAGCCGATCGGGATCCAGCGATGCCCGATGAAGTCGATGTTGGGTTGCTTGAAAAGTTCCATTAGATGGAGAGCTCCTGAATGTCGTTATTGGCGAGGAAGTAGTCGAAGATCATGCGCGTGACGACGATCGCGGTGAACAGGGACAGGATCAGGCCGATCGTCAGCGTGACGGCGAACCCCTTAATGGGCCCCGTGCCGAACTGGAACAGGAACGCCGACGAGATCAGCGAGGTCACGTGCGAGTCCAGAATCGCCGAGAAGGCGCGGTCGTAGCCGACGGAAAGCGCCATCTTGACGGGCTTGCCCAGGCGCATCTCTTCGCGGATGCGCTCGAAGATCAGCACGTTGGCGTCCACGGCCATCGCCAGCGACAGGATGATGCCGGCCATGCCCGGAAGGGTCAAGGTCGACTTGAGGTAGGCCATCGTCGCGAGCAGCAGCAGAAGGTTCATCGCCAGCGCCATGATCGCGACGAAGCCGGAGGCGCGATAGTAGACGAGCATGAAGAGCACGACCAGGCCGAAGCCGATCGCGCTCGAGCGGAAGCCGTCCTTGATCGAGTCCTCGCCGACGGTCGGGCCGACGACGCGCTCCTCGATGACCTTCACGGGCGCGGGCAAAGCGCCGGCGCGCAGGACGATCGCCAGGGATTTGGCGTCCTCGGAGGAGAACTGGCCCTCGATGATGCCCGAGCCGCCGCCGATGCGGCCCTTGATGACGGGCGCGGAGAACACGGTGTCGTCGAGGACGATCGCCATGTGCTTTCCGATGTTGGAGGCCGTGAGCGCGGAGAACTTGCCGGCCGCGTCGGGCTTGAACTTGAAGGCGACGACGGGCATGCCGTACTCGCCGCCGGTCTCGACCTTCGCCGTATCAAGTGCCGCGCCGGTCAGCGGCACTTCCGTCTTCAGCAGGTACATCGCGCTGTCCTTGCCCTTGAAGAGCTGGAGGCCTGCGGGGACGAGCTTGGCCGCGGCCGTCGAGGGCGTCGCGCCGTCGAACGGATTGCCGAGCTCGAGGATCTTGTTCATCGCCGCGCGCGCCTTCTCGGAGTCGTCCACCATGCGGAACTCGAGCTGGGCGGTCTTGCCGACGAGCTCCTTCGCGTGCTGGGAGTCGGTCACGCCGGGCAGCTGGACGACGATCCAGCGCGCGCCCTGGCGCACGATGAGGGGCTCGGCCACGCCGAACTGGTCGATGCGGTTGCGGATGATCTCGATGGCCTGGGTCATGCCCTCATTGAGGGTGGTCTTGGGGTCGAGCTTCTCGACCTGCAGCTCCATGACCATGTGCGTGCCGCCCTTGAGGTCGAGGCCGAGGTTGACGAGCCATTTCGGCCGCTCGCGCAAGGCTTCGAGCTTGGCCCGCTCGACCGGATCGAGCTGGTACCAGTTCACCGTCGGGTAGAGGAGGAAAACGGAGCCGACGATCAGGGCGAGGAGCCCGAGCCACTTGGTCTGGGTCTTGGTCATGTCGATTCGATCCTTATTAGGTTAAGAGACGACGACGCCGGTCTTGACGTCGCTGACGACTCGCGTCACGGCCGAGCGCGCCACCGTGAGCTTCACGGTCTGGGAGAACTGCACCTCGAGATCGTCGCCCTTGAAGCCGGTGATCGCGCCGTACAGGCCGCCCGTCGTCAGGACCTTGTCGCCGGTCTTGAGGTTCTTGAGCAGGGATTCATGCTCCTGCTGCTGCTTCTGCTGCGGCCGGATCAGAAGGAAGTAGAAAATCACGAAGATCGCGACGATCGGAGCCAGGTTGATGAGAGGGTTCGCGACGGGCTGCATTGGTTCTCCTTATAGCGGGCGTCATCCTAGCAATTTTCCCGCAATACGGCTACACTGGCCGCATGAAACCCTTGATCGCCCTTCTGCTGCTGTGCGGCCCCCTGCGCGCCGCGGACGACGGCATGCGCAACTCCGCCGTGAAGATCTTCACGACCCACCAGAAAGCCGACTTTTATCAGCCCTGGCAGACGAACGCCCAGGACAACCTTTCCGGATCCGGAGTCATCATCGAGGGGGACCGCATCCTGACGAACGCGCACGTCGTCAGCGACCAGATCTTCGTCCAGGTCCGCCGCCCGGGCGACGCCAAGAAATACGAGGCCTCCGTCGAGTTCGTCGCCCACGACTGCGAGCTGGCCATCCTGAAGGTCAAGGATCCCGCCTTCTACAAGGGCGCCAAGCCCGTCGCGCTCGGCGAACTTCCGCATCAGCGCGACAAGGTCGCGGTGTACGGCTTCCCGGCCGGCGGCGACGACCTCTCGATCACCGAGGGGATCATCTCCCGCATCGAGGTCATCGACTACTCCCACTCCTCCCGCCGCCTGCTCGCGCTGCAGACCGACGCCGCGATCAACCCCGGCAACAGCGGCGGCCCGATGATGAAGGACGGCAAGCTCGTCGGGGTCTCCTTCCAGTCGTTCTCCGGCTCGGGCGTCGAAAACATCGGCTACGCGGTGCCGGTGCCGCTGGTGCGCCGCTTCCTGCGCGATATCCGCAACGGGCATTATGAGCGCGTGCCCTCGGTCGGCCTGATCTGGCAGAACATGGAGAACGACGGCCTGCGCGCGCGCTTCCGGATGAAGCCGGCCCAGACGGGCGTCCTGATCAGCCGCGTGGTCTACGGGTCCGCGGCCTGGGGCCATCTCAAGGAAGGCGACGTCCTGATGGCGGTGGACGGAGTCCAGATCGGCGACGACGGAACCTATCTGTTCAGCCCCGACAAGCGCCTCTCGTTCATCCATCTGATCAGCATGCACCTCGTCGACGAGGCGGTCCCGTTCGACGTCCTGCGCGACGGCAAGCCGCTGCGGGTGACGATCGCGATGAAGGCCTCCAAGGAGGACATCGTCGGCGAGCCGCTCTACGACGTCCGCCCGCGCTACTTCATGTACGGAGGCATCGTCTTCACGCCGGTCACGAACAACTACATCGGCCAATGGCAGGCCAACGACATTCCGACGAGCCTGCGCTACCTCCGCGACTACGTCCTGCCGTCCGAGGACCGGACCGAGGCGGTCGTCATCGCCTTCATCCTGCCCAACGAGGTCAACGCGGGCTATCACGAGTTCCGCGGCATCCTCATCGAGTCGGTCAACGGCCGGAAGATCTCCAAGCTCGAGGACCTCGTCGAGGCCTTCAAGCATCCCGTCGACGGCCTGCAGGTCATCAAGGAGGACCCGGTCACCGACTTCGCCGGGACCATCATCCTCGACGCCGCCAAGGCGAGCGCGGCGGGCCCGGAGATCCTCGCCATCCACCGCGTCCCCGCCGACCGCTCCGCGGACCTCATCGAAACGCCGTCCTCCGCCGGAGCCCGCGGCGCCACCAAATAAAGAGCCGGCCGGGAGCAGGGGCGGCTTCGCCGCCCCATTCCCGGCCGGCGTCCGACGAGCGGCGTCAGGCGGCGGCGAAGTAAGCCTTCGACTTGACCGGATCGGCCTTCATCGTCTTCTTGCCTTCCGACCAGTTCGCGGGGCAGACCTCGCCGGTCTTCTCAACCTGCTGGAAGGCGCGGAGCACGCGCAAAGTCTCCTCCACCGAGCGGCCCACCGCGAGATCGTGCACGACCGAGTAGGCGACCTTGCCCTTCGGGTTGATCAGGAACAGGCCGCGCAGGGCGACCGCGTCGTTGACGAGCAC
>JAHFCD010000308.1 GCA_023249695.1 Elusimicrobiota bacterium | reverse complement strand
TCGCGCGTGAAGAACATGTTCCCTTTCGGAGCGATCACCGTGGCGATGTCGGTTTGCGCGTCGCTGCCGAACGTCCGCAGAAACTGCTGGACCGACATCGGCTGGAGCGCCGTTCCTTTCGGCGCCTGCCACGGGCCGGCGTAGCCGACGAACACCTCGGCCTTGCGCCCGTTCACCGTCGACGAGCTGTGGATGTAGTTCTTGCGGATGTAAGCCGACCCCGCCCGCGCGGCGCCGTCGCGCGCGACCGCCGCGGTGAAATCGTCGACGGCCTCGGGCGCCACCGGCGCGAGCAGTTGGGGAAACGTGGCGAGCTCGGCGGCCAGCGCCTCGGGGGTCGGGGGCGCCGGCGGCGCGGGCTTGCGGCAGGCGAGGAGAGCGGCGAGCAGGACAGCGAAGGGCAGGCGGCTCATTCGGTCAGCGGCCGGCCCGAGGATTGCGAGCTCGACGAGCCGCGCTCGCGCAGGCCGCGCGCCGGGGCGGGCGGGAGCGCGGCGGCGGGCGCGCTGCCGGCGATCACGCCGTACACGATCGTCGTCGAAACGGCGGGCTCGGGAGGCTCGATGAACACGGCCGAGGTGACGACCGAGTCGCCGCAGCGGATGCTCTCGGCCTTGCCGGACGCCTCGTCGAACGACACGCGATTGGGCGCGGGCATCGAGGCCGGGGTGCTCCACTCGTAGGCGGTGCGTCCCTTCAGGTGCGGCAGGGACTTCCCCTCGACGTACGGGAACGTCTCCTCGGGCTGTCCCATCGCGGCGAACACCTGCTCCCGCGTCATGCCCACGCGCAGCTTCAGGCAGTGGCGGTAGTTGAGCGCCGGCTGCCGGGAGCAGCCCGCGGCCAGCAGGAGCCCGGCGAGGAGCGCGCGCCGCATCAGGCGACGATCCCCTGCTCCCGCAGATAGTGGCGGATCTTCGAGCGCGCGCGCGCGGTCTTCGCGTAGTTCAGCCAGTCCTTCTTCGGCATCGAGCCTTTCTTCGTGATGATCTTGCAGATGTCGCCGGACTTGAGCGCCAGGTCGAGCTTGACCATCTTGTTGTTGACCTGCGCGCCGACGCAGGAGAAGCCGATCTGCGTGTGCACGGCGAAGGCGAAATCGAGCGGCGTGGCGCCGACGGGGAGCACCTTCACCTCGCCCGCCGGGGTGAAGACGAAGACCTGGTTGAACTCGAGGTCGGTCTTCAGGGAGTCGAGGAATTCCCGGGGCGAATTCAGGTCCTGCAGCCACTCCATCCACTGCCGCAGCCAGTTGAGCTTCTCCTCCATGTGCGCGTCGCGCGCGGACTCGCCGGTCTTGTAGCGCCAGTGCGCCGCGATGCCGTACTCGGAGGAGCGGTGCATCTCCTCGGTGCGGATCTGGATCTCGACGAACTCGCCGGTCGGGCTGACGATCGTCGTATGCAGGGACCGGTATAAGTTCAGCTTCGGGGTCGAGATGTAGTCGGTGAAGGAGCCCGCGACGGGCTTGAAGTGGGTGTGGATGATGCCGAGGAGCGCGTAGCAGTTGGCGACGGTGTCGGTGATCAGGCGGACGCCGAGGGCGTCCTGAATGTCCTCGAAGGGCTTCTGTTGGCGCTCCATTTTCCCGTAGATGGACCACAGCGTCTTGCTGCGCGCGAGGATGCGGCAGGGGATGTTCGTCCCCGTCGTCACCTTCTCGATGGCCGCGCTCGTTTCGACGAGGTTCTTCTCGCTGCCGGCGAGCATCGCCGCGACCTTCGCCGAGAGCTCGGCGTGCTCCTCGGGGTGGAGGTACTTGAACGCGAGGTCTTCGAGCTCGCCCTTGAGCTTGAACATGCCCAGGCGGTGCGCGAGAGGGGCGTACAGCGCCATCGTCTCCGCGGCGATGCGCTCCTGCTTCTCGCGCTTGAGGAAGTTCAGCGTCTTCATGTTGTGCAGGCGGTCGGCGAGCTTGACCACGATGACGCGGATGTCCTGCGCGGTCGCCAGCAGCATCTTCCGCCAGTTCTCGGCCTGCGCCTCATCGCGCGACTCGAACTTCAGGGCGTCGAGCTTGGTGACGCCCATGACGAGCATCGCGATCTCCTCGCCGAACTCGGCGCGCAGCTGCATCTCGGTCGTCGCGGTGTCCTCGATCGTGTCGTGCAGCAGGCCGGCGCACACCGAGGGGAGGTCCATGCGCCACTCGATCAGCGATTCCGCGACGGCCACGCAATGGGTCAGGTAGTGCTCGCCGGAGGCGCGGGACTGGCTCGCGTGGACCTTCTCCGCGAAGTCCCAGGCGAGCTCGAGCGCGATCGGATCGACATGCGGCGAGTAGGAGGTGAACTTGGCGAGCAGGGCGTCTTTGTGGATCATTTCGGTCATGGGGCCTCGGCGGAATCGCGCGCGACGCTTTGGAGCTCGAACAACCGCCGGTACAGGCCGCGCGCGGCCATCAGCTCGGCGTGCGTGCCGGACTCGGCGAGCGCC
Organism: Elusimicrobiota bacterium; assembly: GCA_023249695.1. Lineage (GTDB taxonomy): Bacteria > Elusimicrobiota > Elusimicrobia > UBA1565 > UBA9628 > GWA2-66-18. Next base: position 1,682 of record JAHFCD010000308.1, on the reverse strand, counting down.
CCGCCGTTGAGGACGTGGATGCGGTCGGCGGGCGCCACGGAGGCCAGGTCATGCGCGATCGTGACGACGGTGCGGCCGGCGAGCGCGGTCTCGAGCACCGCGAGGATCTCCGCGCGCGCGGGGCCGTCGAGGTGCGCGGTCGCCTCGTCGAGGACGACGATCTCGGGATCCTTGAGCAGCATGCGCGCGATCGAAATTTTTTGCCGCTGCCCGGAGGAGAGGGAAAAACCCCAGTCGCCGAGCGTGGTCTGGTAGCCCTCGGGCAGGGCGGCGACGAACTCCTCGGCGCCGACGGCCCGCACGGCCTGCTCGACCTCGGAGAGGGTCACGACCTTGCGGCCGAGCGCCAGGTTCTGGAAGACGGTGTCGTTGAAGAGCACGGCGTCCGCGGAGACGAGGCCCACGCGGGCGCGGATCGAGGACGCGTCGAGCTCGCGCGCGTCGACGCCGTCGAAGGTCAGGCGCCCCTCGAGCGGATCGTGCAGGCGCAGCAGGAGCTTGGCGATCGTCGTCTTGCCGCAGCCGCTGGGGCCCACGATCGCGGTGCGCGCGCCTTTAGGGATGTCGAGGTCCAGGCCGCGCAGCGCCCAGGCCCGCGCGCCGGGGTAGCGGAAGCCGACGCCTTCGAGGCGGACGATATGGGATAAACCGGCGAAAGCCCGTTTATGCTTGTGGGGCAGGGCGGTCTTTTCGTCGAGGACCTGGAACAGGCGCTCGGCCGAGGCCCAGGCGCGCTGCCCCTCGGCGTTGACGCGCGCGAGGTTCTTGATCGGCGCGTAGGCCGCGAGCATCGCGCCCATGAAGGCGAAGAACGCGCCGGGCGTCATGCGTCCGCTGATCACCTCGCGGCCGCCGAACCAGATGACGGCGGCGACGATGACCGAGACGCCGAGCTCGAGCAGGGGGTTCATCAGCGCGGTGGCGCGCAGGTAGCGCATCATCGGCTGGAAGAAGGACTCATTCTCCTCCTGGAACTTCTCGGTCGCGCCTTCCTCGTAGTTGAAGGCCTTGACCGTCATCATGCCCTGCACGCTCTCCTGGAAGCGGTGGTGCAGGCGGTCGACGGCGATCTGCGACTGCCGGCTGGCGTCGCGCATCTTGCGGGACAGCACCCACAGCGCCGCCAGCGACAACGGCGAGCCGAGCACGGTCATCGCGGCGAAGCGCCAGTCGAGCTTGAACAGGGACGCGATGAGGAACAGCACGGTCAGGCTGTCGCGGATCAGATAGACCGGCAAGGCCGTCAGGGCGCTCTGCGCCAAGGTCAGGTCGCCGGTCACGCGCGACAGGACGTCGGCGCCGCGCACGCCGGAGTAGAACTCGAGCGGGAGGAGGTGCAGGTGCCGGAACAGGTCCTCTCGGATCTGCTGGCTCACGCGCTGGCCGATCCAGCTCATCAGATAGTTCTGGATATAGGAGGCGACGGCCTTCAGCGCGACGAGGAGCGGGACCCCCGCGACGACGAGGGCCAGCATGCGCAGGTCCTTCGCGATGAAGACCTCGTCGACGATCGGCTTGAGCAGGAGGACGGCCAGGCCGTTGAACGCCGAGACGGCGACCATCGCGAGGCACGCCCAGCCGAAGCGGTCGAGGTAGGGCTTCAGGTAGCCCGCGAGGCGCCGGCGCACGGTCATCTCACCGCTCCGGCGAGCACGGCGGCGGCGGCGCGGTCGGCGGCGCCC
>JAHFCD010000307.1 GCA_023249695.1 Elusimicrobiota bacterium | reverse complement strand
CGGCGTGCGCCGGCCGTCTCTCGTTCATCGTGCTGTCGCAGCCCGCCCTCTTCCTCGCCGCGGCGGCGGGGCTTTTTCTCGGACGCCGCCGCGCGGAGTTCCGCGCGCTCGGCCTTCTCGTCGCCTACTTCACGGCCGTTCATTGCGGCATCGCGCTCTCCGAGGCTTACCTGGTTCCGCTCTGGCCCCTGCTCGCGGCGCTGGCCGCCGGCGCGCTCCCCGTCCTGCTCAAGCGTCCGCCGGCGGCGGCCGCGGGGGCGCGGGCGCCGGCCGAGCTCGCGTTCCTCGCCGTTCTCGCCGTGACCGGGTGCGCGGGGCTGTTCGCGTTGGACGCCGTCGCGACGTACCCGCGCCGCCTCGCGTCCGCTCCCGTTCCGGGCGAGGCGCCCGACGAATCTTGGCCGCTCGTCGACGCCGGCCGTCGCAGCCTCGCGCGCGGCGAGATCGACGACGCGTACGGGGCTTTTTCCCGGGCCGCGGCGCTGCGTCCCCAGGAGACGCGCACGCGGTTCTACCTGGCCTGGGCCGAGGCCCTGCGTGGACGGCCGGCGAGCCTGATGAGCCTCGACCCGGCGACGATGAATCGCGGCGTCGGCCGCGCTCGCGGCATGCCTTTTCTCAAGGCCGCCGAGCATCTCCGGGCCGGCCGGGGCGCGGAGGCCCGCGCGGAGATCGAAGCGGGCCTGGCGACGGTGGAATTCCAGGCGCATCTGCCGGCGCGGGATCGCGCCGCGGCGGCGACGCCGGTTCCCTTGCTCGAGCCGCTCGCGGAGTTTCTGCGGCCGATGGCCGCGCGCGATCGCGAACGCCTGCTGCGGGCGATCGCCGCGGCCTCGGCGCCCGGCCGCGGCGCCGACGTCCGGCTCGAGCTGGCCCGCCTCGCGGTCGAGCGCGGAGACCGCGTCCGGGCGCGCGCCGATCTGACGGAGCTCGAGCGCCCCGGCGCGACGAGCGCTGCGTTGACGGCGGAGGAGGGCCGCCGGCTCGCCGCGCAGCATCGGAAGGCCGGGGATTCGGCGCGCGCCGCGGCGGTCCTCGAGGAGATTCTCCGGCGTTTTCCCGCCGACGCGGATCTTCGCCTGGAGCGCGCCGAGCTCGCGGCGGCGACGGGAAAACGGGACGAGGCGCTGGAGTCGCTGGCGCGCGTCGAGGCGCTGCCGTCCATGAACGACGAGCGGCAAAGGCGAGTCGTGACGCTTTACCGCGAATTGAAGGAGCCGCGCCGGGCTTCCGCCTTCTTGGGCGCGCTGGCCGAGAGCCGTCCGCGCGACGCCGGGCTGTGGGTCGAGCGGGCGGAGCTCGCGCTGGAGGCGCGCGAGCCGGAGGCCGCGCGCGCGGCTCTTTCGCGCGCGGGGGACTTGTCGCCCGACGCGGGCGCGCTCCGTCGGATCGCGGCCGTCGAAGCGAAGTTGAAGACCCTGCGCCGGGCTCTCGAGCCGGCCAAAGCGCCGGTCAAAGCTCTCGAGCAGAACGCCGGAGTCTGGATTTCGCGCGCCGAATCCGCGGCGGACGCCGGCGAGCGGGAAGCGGCGCTCGAGGCCCTGGCCCGCGCCGAGGCGTTTCCCGCGGACGGCGTCCAAAGCCGGCGTCTCGTCTCGCTGCATCGACGGCTGAAGAATCCCGGCCGCGCCGCGGCTCTTCTCGGGGACCTGATCCGCCGCTCGCCGGCCGACGCGGAGCCGCTCATCGAGCTCGCCGACCTCGCGGCGGAGAAGGGGAGCCGCGACGAGGCGCTCGAGTCCCTGGCGCGGGCCGAGGCGCTCGTCCTCAGCGACGGCCAAGCCCGCCGCGCCGCCGCCTTGGAGCGGACCTTGAAGAATCCCGTTCGCGCCGCGGCCCTGCTCGACGAGCTCATCCGGCGCTCGCCGCCGGACGCGGAGCTGCTCCTCTCGCGGGCCGAGCTGGCGCTGGAGGCCGGGGAGCTGGAGGCGGCGCGCCGGACCCTCGCGGGCGCGGCCGGCCTGAAGCCCGGCGGCGCGGCGCTCCTGCGCATGGCCGTCGTTTACGGCGGCCTGCGGGATTTCACGCGCGCCCTTGAGCTGACCGGGGCGCCGGGGTCCGCGTTCCTCCGGGACCCCGAATTCTGGATCACGCGCGCCGAGTTCGCGGCGGGGGCGGGAGAGCGGGAGACGGGGCGGGAGTCGCTGGCGCGCGCCGAGGCGCTGCCCGCCGGCGACGAGAGCCCGGATGACGAGCGGCGGCGGCGCATCGCGCTCGCCTACCAAAGCCTGAAGGACTATCCCCGCGCCCTCGAAATCTTCTCGAGCCTCGCGCGAAAGCATCCGGCCGCCGCCTCGTTCTACAGCGACAAAGCGCTGTGCGAGCACCTGCAGGGCGCGGGCGACGCGGCGCTCGCCGACCTGAGGACGGCGATCCGCCTGGAGCCGAAGTTCCTGCCCGCGTATCTGACGTTGGGGGCCGTTCACGCGGCGCGGGGGCGGATTCCGGAAGCGCTCAAGGCCTATGACGAGGCGTTGTCGAACACCGCCGCCGCGGACGGCGATCCTCTTCGCGAGGCCGTGCTCGCGGCGCGCAAAGGCCTCGTCTCGAACGGCGCGGCCGCCGGGGCCGCTCATGAGTAAGCGCCTCCGGCGAACGGCCGCCGGACCGGCGCTCGCCGCGGCGGCGCTGATCGTCGTCGGCGTCCTCGCTCGTTTCCTGCCGTTTCCCCTCGACAACAACGATGGCAACGCCGAGGTCGAGTGCGGCGAAATGCTGCTGCACGGACGCCCGCCCCAGGACTTCGACGTCTCCTATTCGATGCCCCTGGCGTCGATCTCCTCGGCGTACCTGTACGGTCACGCCGGCCGCGAGGCGAGCCGCTGGTTCTGGGCCGCGGCGGTGGCGGCCCTCGGCGGGCTGACCTTCGCTCTTGGACTGCTCCTGGGAGGCTGGGCCGCGGGCGCGGCCGCCCTGGCTCTGACGATCCCGCTTTTTCCCGAGCTCTGCGGCAGCCCGATCAACACGTTGTACGCGATCATGGTGCTCCTCGTCGCGGGCGCGCTCGTGCGTCGCGGCCGCGCGCCGACGCCCGTCAACGCGGCCCTGCTCGGCCTCGCGCTGGGGCTGAGCCTGCTCCAGCGCTCGCCGCTGATCTTCTTTCCCCTGGCGCTGGCTGCGCTCGAGGCGCTTCCCGGGCGCGGGCCGCGCGCCGGGGTCAAGGGCGTTCTGCCGATCCTCCTCGTCCCGGCCCTGCTCCTGCTGCCGTGGATCGCGATGAACTGGATGCTCCACGGCGAGTTCGTGATGATCGAGCGCGGCCGCATCGACGGCCTGCTGCTGAATTCGATCAAGTTCGTGCGTCACGAAAGCGGGGGCGCGGGCCTTCCGGGAGGCGGGTTGCTGACGGGGCTCGGCGGCGCGCTCGCGGCCTGGGCCCGCGCGGCGCTCCAAGATCCGGCCTCCTACCTGTCGTCGAGCTTCGGACGGCTCGCGTTCATCGCGACCCGTCACCCCCTCCTCCTGCTCGCGGCGGGCGCGGGCCTGCTGCTCGGCCGCCGCCGGACGGAGGTCCGGGCGCTCGGCTTGCTCGCCTCCTACTTCATCGCGATCCACTGCTGCCTCGCGCTCACCGAGGTTTATCTGGTGCCGCTGTGGCCTCTGCTCGCGGCGCTGGCCGCCGTCGCGATCCCCGCGCTTTTACGTTTCGCGCCGGCGGCGGAGCAGCGCGCCCAGGCGCTGGCCTCGGGCGCGTTCGTCGCCGGGGCGGGGGCGGCCGCGCTCGCGGGGCTGTTCGCGCTGGGAGCAGCCGTCGCCTATCCCCGCCGGGCCGCGGTCGCTCCCGTCGCGGGCGCGGCGAGCGAGGCGTGGGTGCTCCTGGATGACGGCCGTCGCGACCTCGCGCGCGGAGAGGTCTCCGCCGCCCGCGAGGCTTTTTTCCAAGCCGCCGCGGCTCGTCCCGCGGAGATACGCGTCCGCTTTTACCTCGCTTGGGCCGAAGCCTTGAGCGGACGCCCCGCAAGCCTGATGAGTTTCGATCCGGCGACGATCGAGTTCTCGTTGGTTCGCGCGCTCGGCCTGCCTTTTCTCCAGGCGGCCGAGCGGCTGCGGGCTGGACGGAGCGCCCGGGCCGAGATCTCGGCGGGCCTCGCGCTGTGGGAAAAGGGGCCGCGCGTCGGCTTGCTCGAGCAGCTCGAGGAGTTTCTGCGGC
>JAHFCD010000306.1 GCA_023249695.1 Elusimicrobiota bacterium | reverse complement strand
GTTGCTGTACATCGCCTCGCCGGACAGGCTCACACCCCTGTACTCGAAGGACCAGTCCGCGCTCCACATCTCATAGTTGAGATAGCCCTCGAGGTCGTAGTTGCCGCCCATGCCGGACAGGCCGAGGTGCGTGCCGGTCAGGTCGGCCGCCCGCTCGGGCACGGGCCAGGGCAGACGCAGGTCGCCGAGCGCGAAAACGATGCGGGCGCCCGGGGACTTGGCGTTGTTGTTGTCGGCGAGGTTATTGTTCTCGTGGCCGAAGTCCGGCGAGACGCCATTGGTCCCGGGACCGGGAATGCCGAGGTTCGCCGGGTTGGGAAAGGTGCGCAGGCGGTTCTTCTGCTCGCTGACGCCGTTGACGAGGAACAGCGTGATCTCGCTGGGGACGAGCGGATGCACGCGCACTGGGTACCAGCTCCAGCGTATGCCGATGTCGCTGTAGCCGTAGCTGATCGGCGGCCGCGGCGAGTTGGGGCGGACGACGAGATCGAGGCTGTCCGGGGAGGCGTAGAGTAGGGGGCGAGTCACGGCGAGATACTGGTCGGGGCGGTACAGCTCGTTGTAGCGGCCGAACGGGACCATGAACTTGCCGAGCTGGAATTTGATCCGCCTCACGCCGTCGTAATCGGCGTAGGCCTGGCTCAGGCGCGGGACGCCCCGGCCGGCGGTCGGGAGGTTCCACTCGATGAGCAGCGGCACGTCCTTGCTCACCGGGCCCTCGGCCCCGAGATACATGTCGGCCAGGTAGACCTGGTTCTGAATCTGGGTCTCGAAGCCCGGCTCGCGAGGGCCGACCGTGCGCCAATTGAGGGACGCGGCGCCGAACAGCCTGACCTTGGCCAGACGCTCGAGCACGGGCGCGAGGGACGGGCTGATCGCGGCCGGAGCGGGGGCCGGGGCCGCGGCCTCCTGGGCGCGGCCGGGGGCCGCGGCGGCCAGCGACAAAAGGCCGACGAGAATTTGACAATAAATAGACGATGATGTACGATGGACCACGCCGGATAAGTATAACGCGTTTATCATCGACGCGCCACGCGCCGCAAGGGAGATCATCATGACTCATATCATCGTCGAAGGATGTCTGGGCGAAGTTTACGCCGCGTGCGTGGACGTCTGCCCCGTCGAGTGCATCCATCCCGGCCCGTACAAGGGCGAGGCGTTCATGATCATCAACCCCGAGGTCTGCATCGACTGCGGCGTCTGCCTCCCCGAGTGCCCGATCGGCGCGATCAAGGGCTCGGCCGACGAGGATCCCGCCTGGGCGAAGATCAACGCCGACCTCACCCCGACCTTCAAGGACAATCCGAAGGTGACGCCGCGCGCCCCCAACGATCCTCCTCACAAGCCGACGAACAAGCTCGTCAAGTAAGATTGGCGTCGAATGAAAAAGCCGGGCGGCCGCGGTGGTCGCTCGGCTTTTTCTTTCTCCTGACCGCCGCGCACGCTCAAGCCATGAACCACACCGTCCTTCACCGCACGCCGCTCGACGTCGCCGGGTCCCGCGCCGCGGGCCTCGAGCGCCTCCCGTTCGCCGAGGGCCTGTTCCGCACGAAAGGCGCGACGGCGACGCTCGAGTCGCGCGACCTCGAGACCCCGTTCGGGTTCGACGACCTCGTCGGCTCGCTGACCGCCGAGGTTCCCGCCGACGGCGAGGTGGAGCTCAGCGTCAAGGTCCGTCTCGACGAGGGCTGGACCGAATGGTTTTCGCTCGGAGCGCTCGGAAGCGCCGGTTGGACGTCGCCCGTCAAGATCGTCGACGCCGCGGGGGTCGTGGACGTCGACACCCTCAAGCTCAACAAGAAGGCCTCCGCGTTCCGCTACCGCCTCAAGCTCAAGGCCGGCAAGAAGGCCGTCACCCTGCGCTCCGTCGCGGTGACGGCGTCCGACGCCGAGGCCCCGGACGCGCCGCCCGCGTTCTCGACGGGGCCCTGGGTGCGCGACCTCGGCCTTTCCCCCCGCTCTCAAGGCGACGCGCAGGAGAAATACAAGCACGACATCTGCTCGCCGACCTCGCTGGCGATGGTCCTGGAGTTCTGGGGCCGGAAGCAGGACCTCGAGACGGTGGCGCTCGCGGCGCAGGACCGCGGCTCGCTCCTGTTCGGCAACTGGCCCGCGAACGTCGCCTACGCCGGCTCGCTCGGGCTCGAGGGCCACGTCGCCCGCCTCGAGTCGTTGACCGACGCCGAGGCCGAGATCGCGCAGGGCCGCCCGGTGATCGTCAGCGTGACCTTCGCCGAGGGCGAGCTCCCCAACGCCCCGATCCAGAGGACGCGCGGGCACGTCATGGTGATCGGCGGCTTCACGCCCGAAGGCGACGTCATCGCCTACGATCCCGCGGGCAAGGGCAAGGAGCAGGTCCGCCGCGTCTACGGGCGCGCCGCGTTCCATAAAGTCTGGCGCGCGCACAAGCGCGGCCTCGCCTATCTTCTCGGCCCGACCTTCCCCCGCGTGTTCACGGTGGGCGTGCCCGTCGCCGATTTATGGAAGAAAGCGGTCCGCCGGACCGGGGTCAAGCTCGACGACGACGCGCATCTCTCCCAGCTTCTCTACGGCGAGACCGTGACCGCGCTCGAGGCCAAGGGCGACTGGGTCCGCGTGCGCGCCGAGGAGCAGGAGAGCTTCCTCCCCGGCGACCAGTGGCAGGGCTACCCCGGCTGGCTCAAGGCGGACACCTTGGTCTCCGCCGCGCCGCCGAAGTCCGGCCCGATCGTGCGCGTGCGCCAAGCCCTGCTCCAGCGCGGCGACGACCTGCTGACCCTGTCCGTCGGCACGCGGCTGTCGCGCGTCTCGGAAAACGGCGGCGCCTCCCGCGTGCGCCTGCTCGACGGCACGATCGCGGAGATCCCGTCCGACTCGCTGTACACGGCCCCCGCGACGCCGACCGCCGCCTCGCGCGCCGAGATCATCCGCACCGCCGAGCTGTTCCTCGGCACCAGCTACTACTGGGGCGGCCGCTCCGGCGTGCAGGCCGATCCGAAGATCGGCGTGGACTGCTCGGGCCTCGTGAGCCTGGCCTACCGCATCCACGGCCGGGACGTGCCGCGCGACTCGCACGAGCAGAAGCTCCATGCGCGGCCCGCCCGCAGCGCGGAGCTTCAAGCCGGCGACCTGATCTTCCTCACCGACGGCGAGGCCGACGAGCGCATCACGCACGTGATGATCTTCACCGGCGGCGACGGCCTCATCGAGAGCCGCAAATCCTCGGGCCGGGTGCTGCGCACGACCTTCCTCGAGCGCTTCGGCCAGGCGCTCGCCGCGATCGAGTCCGGCGACGCGGTGACCGACCTGTCCTTCGCGCGCCCGCGCCGGCGCCGCATCTTCTTCGGCTCTTACTTCTGACATGGCGAAGAAGCCCCTGATCCACTTCGTCGGCGTGGGCGGGGCGGGCATGAGCGCGCTGGCGCAGATCCACGCGATGGACGGGAGCCCGGCGACGGGCTCCGACCGCGACTTCGACCTCGGCCGGGGCGGCTCGCTGCGGACGAAGCTCGAGGCCCTCGGCGTGCGGCTGTTTCCCCAGGACGGGAGCGCGATCACGCGCGAGACCGCCCTCGTCGTGCTCTCCACCGCCATCGAGGATGCCAACCCGGAGATCGCCGCGGCCAAGGCGCTGGGCGTGCCCCTGATGCACCGCTCCGAGTTCCTCGCCCGCCACGTGGCGGAGATGCGCACGATCGCGGTCACCGGCACGAGCGGCAAGTCCACCGTCGTCGCGATGATCTTCGAGATTCTCGAGGGCGCGGGGCGCGGGCCCTCGGTCATCACCGGAGGCGCCCTCATCGCGCTTCAGAAGCGCGGCCTCACGGGCAACGCCTTCCGCGGCAAGTCCGACCTTCTGATCGTCGAGGCCGACGAAAGCGACGGCTCGCTCGTCAATTACAAGCCGGCCGTGGGAGTGTTCCTGAACCTGACCAAGGACCACCTCGAGGTTTCCGCCCTGACCGAGATCTTCCTCAAGTTCCGCGCCAACGTCGCGACGGGCCTCGTCAATTCCGACGATCCCGCGCTCGCCGGCATCCGCGCCGATTCCACGTTCGGCCTGGCGTCCGGCTCCCTTCACGCCGAGAGGCTCGCCCTCAGCGCGGGCGGCTCGACCTTCCGCGTGCAAGGCGTTGAGTTCACCCTTCCCGTGCCGGGCGCGCATAACGCCGAGA
>JAHFCD010000305.1:1920-4164 GCA_023249695.1 Elusimicrobiota bacterium | reverse complement strand
CGGCGGGGCGGACGGTTCCCTCGAGGCCGCCGATATCGATCAGCAGGCCCTCGGCCGACACTCGGACGATGCGCCCGATGCGGATTTCTCCGCCGCGGAGCTCGTCCATGATCTTGACCTTGCGCTTGCCGGCCTCATCCTCGAGGACGGCCTTACGGGAGAGCACGAGCTGGCGCTTGGACTGATTGACCTCGATGACGAGGCAGCGCACGCCGGTCCCGATCATCTTCTCGGGCTGGCGCACGGGGCGCAGGTCCGCGAGCGAGGAGGGCAGGAAGGCCTGCACGCCCTGCACGTCGACGATGAAGCCGCCTTTGACGGAGGACTTCACGATGCCGCGCACGCGCTGCTTCTCCGCATGGGCCTTGATCGCCATCTCCCAGCCGAGCTCCGTCTTCGCCTTCAAGTGCGACAGGACGACGTGACCGGCCTTGTTGCGGCCGCCGGACTTGATGACGGGAACGCGCTGGCCGGCCTGCGGGGCGGGCGACTTGGGCGCGGCCAGGTCCTCGACGAATTCGACGAGGGGGACGGTGCCCTCGTTCTTCTCGCCGACGTCGACGAGCACCGCGTCCTTGGTCACCGTGATGACCTTGACCCAGGCGACCTTGCGGTCGGCGAGCTTGTCCACCGTGGCGGACTGCTGGGCGAGCAGCGACTCCATCGTCTCGCCGCCGGAGGCGGCATCGAGCTCATCGGCGGCTCCGCCCTCCTCGGGCTCCGCGGCTTCCCAGGCTTTTTCGTTTAGCTTCGTGTTCTGATCCATAATCGGTACGCCTCCTAGTCTATCGTCAAAGCGAGTAAATTCTTTCCATCACCATCTTCGCGTACGCCAGACCGGTCTCCCGGTCCTCCGATTTCGGCGGCGGCAGCGGCTCCCCGATGCGCGCCTCGAGCGGAAATTGTCGCGGGAATTCGGCCGTGCCCAGCACCCGCACCGGCACGACGGACGCGCCCGTGCGCGCCGCCAGGAAGGCCACGCCGGCCTTCGGCGCGCGCTTCTCCCCGGGCTTCATGCGCGTGCCCTCCGGATAGATCAAGAGGCAGCCCCCCTTCGACAGGACCTCGAGCGCCGCGCGCATCGCCGAGGTCGCGTCCCCCTGACGGTCGAGCGGGAACGAGCCGGTGGCCCGCAGCCACCAGCCGAGGACCGGAAGCTCGAAGAGCTCCTTCTTGCCGATGCCGAACGGCCGCCGACGCGGCGCCACCGACACGGTCACCAGCAGCGGATCGATGATGCTCAAATGATTGGAGGCGATGATGAGCGGCCCGTCCAGCGGCACGCGCTCCAGGCCCGTCACCTTCATGCCCCAGATCGAGGTGAACAGCCCGCCCACCACGGACTCGGAGAAGATTCGCAGCGGGAAGTTGGCGTCGGCGGGATTCATTTTCCATGGCCGTTCGCCTTCGCGCCCTTCCGGATGCGGCGCAGGATTTTTTCGGCGACCTCGTGCATCGTGAGCTTCGTCGAGTCGATGACGAGGGCGTCGGGCGCCTGCTTGAGCGGGTTGATCTCGCGCTTGAGGTCGTTGAGGTCGCGCTTGAGGATCGCGGCCAGGATCTTGTCGCGGTCCGCTTCCTGGCCCGCGGCCTTGAGCTGCCGATAACGCCGGTCGGCGCGCTCCTCGGGGGACGCGTCGAGATAAATCTTGACGTCGGCGTCGGGGAACACGTTGGTCGTGATGTCGCGGCCCTCCATCACGATCGAGCCGCCTTCACCGAGCTCGCGCTGGAGCTTCGACAGGAATTTCCGCACGCCGGGATTTCCGGCCACCAAAGAGGAGTTGACGCTCACCTTCTCTTCTCGGATTTGCTGGGTGACGCCTTGGCCGTTGATGAAGGTTTTCAGGGTCGTGCCCCCTTCGTCGACGGGCTTGAATTCCCAATCGAGGGATTTCGCCAAGGCGAGCACCCCTTCGTTGTCGTTCAGGTCCTGCCCGTTTTCGAGGGCCTTCCAGGTCAGCGCCCGGTACATCTCGCCCGTGTTGATGAACTTATAGCCGAGGCTCTTCGCGACGAGGCCTCCCACCGTGGACTTGCCCACCCCGGCCGGGCCGTCCATCGCGATGACGAGGCCTTTGCGCTTGGTCACGCGGGCACCTTCGCGAGCACCGTCTTCAGCGCGGCGAACAGAGCCTTGTTCTGCGCCGCGGTCCCGATCGAGACGCGGATGTAATGCGGGAGGCCGTACTCGTCGAGCGGCCGGACGATGACGCCCTGGCGGAGCAGGGCCTTGAACAGCTC
>JAHFCD010000305.1:0-1910 GCA_023249695.1 Elusimicrobiota bacterium | reverse complement strand
CGGCCCGGCAGCGGGCTGCGGGCGAAGATGAAATTCGTGGCCGACTCACCGACGCCGAAGCCCATCTCGCCGAGCGTGCGCGCGACGACGGCGCGCTGGGAGTCGTTGGCCGTCACCGCGCGCTTGACGAAGGCCGCGTCCTTGAGGGCCTCGAGGCAGGCGCGCTGGGCCGGAAGGTTCACGTTGAACGGCATCCGGATGCGGTCGAGCCAGCCGGTGAGCTCGGGATCGGCGACGCCGTAGCCGACGCGCAGCCCGGCCAGGCCGTAGGCCTTGGAGAAGGTCCGCATCACGACGAGATTGTCATGCTCGCGCACGAGGGCGGGCAGGCTCTTCGGGTAGCCGGGAATGCTCTCGGCGTACTGGAAGTAGGCCTCGTCGAGGACCACGAGCGCGGTCTTCGGCACCGCGGCGAGCAATGCCTCGACCTCCTCCAGGGTGTTGTAGGTGCCCGTCGGATTGTTCGGGTTGGCCACGAAAACCAGCTTCGTGCGGGGGCTCGCCGCCTTGGCCATGAGGGCCAGGTCGTGCGTCCAGTCCGTCATCGGCACCTCGATGACGCGCGCGCCCATCATCGACGCCTGCTGCTTGAAGCGGATGAAGCCGTGCTGGGAGACCACCACCTCGTCCTCGGGATCGACGAAGGCCTCGCACAGCAGGCGGATGATCTCGTCGGAGCCGTTGCCGACGATGATGGACTCGGGCTCGACCTGGTGAAAGCGGGCGAGCGCGGCGCGCAGCTCGGGGCTCGTGCCCTCGGGATACAGGCCGCACGCCTTCTCCGCCTTGCGGTAAGCGGCCATCGCGCGCGGCGAGGGGCCCAGGGGATTCTCGTTGGACGCGAGCTTGACCACGGACAGGAGGCCGAGTTCGCGCTGCACCGACGCGATCGACTTGCCGGGCTGGTACGGGAAGACCTCGCGCAGGGCGCGGCGGGGCGCGATCACGACGGCCTCCGGTCGAGGGACAGGAACGCGAGCATGCGCGCTCCGTCCTTGGCGCGGCGGAACGAGTGATACGCGTCCTCGTGGCTCAAGGTGCACGGCGCGGCGGGCCCGATCATGCTCGCGGGCACGCCCGCCGCCTCGAGCTGGCGGCGCGCGTCCGCGTCGAGGTCGAGAAATAGGTCGTCGCCCTTCCGCGCGAAGGAGGACGCCGGGAATGACTTCTCCAATTCGGCTCCGACCTTGTAGACGTCCGCGCTGATGTGAGGCGCAAACGCCGCTTGAAGCCGCGACGCCTTCGCGCCGCGCTCGACGAGGGCTTCGACGGCCTTGCCGGGCATGCCCGCGGCCATGCCTTTCCAGCCCGCGTGGAAGACCCCGGCGTATTTCCCGTCGTCGGTCCACAAATAAAGCGGCATGCAATCGGCGGTGAACACCGCGACGCAAAGCCCCTCGTCGCCGGGCCCGAGGGTCCAGCCGTCGCCGTCGAGGCCCTGGGCCGAGTGCGCCGCGCGATGGATCGTCGTGCCGTGAACCTGCTTGAGGAGAAGCGGGGCGGGCAGCCCGAGCAGGGCGGCCGCCGCCTCGCGCTGGGCCGAGTCCTTCATCGCGCCCTTGCGCTTGGTCGTGAACCCGTGGCGCAGGCCGAGCGCGCGCAGGCGGGGTTCGATCAGGAACCCTTCCTCCTCGAGCCAGGCGCCGGCGGCGGTCATCAGATTAGACAGGAGCGCGCTCCGGAACGAGAAGCTTGGGCTTCATCGCGGGCGTGCGGCGCAGAGGGCGCACCCACTTCGTGAAGCTCGACGGCTTGAGCGAGTACTCGTGCACCATGCGCACGACCTCGCCGATGGGCTGGAACGTCTCCCACTTGATGCGCAGGATGCGCACGCCCGCCGTCTCCATCTCCCCGATGAACTCGTCGTAGTTCTCCTTGAGCATGCGCAGGTACTCGAGGCTGACCGCGGA
>JAHFCD010000304.1 GCA_023249695.1 Elusimicrobiota bacterium | reverse complement strand
TGTCGAACGGCGTCGTCGCGGACTACGCGAAGCTGGCGGCGGCGGTCCGCTTCAATAGCCTGGGCGCGATCGACGCGCGCAACGGCTCCGCTTACGCCGCGGGCGCCGCGATCCCGTACTCGGCCGGGATGAAGTATCACTTCCGCCTCGTCGTCGACACGACCGCGCGCCGCTACTCGGCGTACGTGACTCCTCCCGGCGCCTCCGAGCTGGCCCTGGGGATCAACTACGCCTTCCGAACCGAGCAGGCCTTGACCTTGAGCCTCGATCGATGGGCCGCCCTGGCCGGCTCCGGCTCCCATCAGGTCTGCGCCTTTTCGATCTCCGGCGCGGCGCCGCCGGTCCCCGATACGATCCCGCCGACCGCGTCCATCACGGCGCCGGCGGCCAACGCCACGGTCTCCGGCTCGCTCGCGCTGACCGCGAGCGCCGCCGACAACACGGGGGTGGCGGGGGTGCAGTTCCGCGTCGACGGCGCGGATCTGGGGGCGGAGCTGACGCAGCCGCCTTACACGACGGCGTGGAACAGCGCGTCGGCGACCAACGCGCCGCACACGCTGAGCGCGGTCGCGCGGGACGCGGCCGGCAACAAGGGGGGAGCCTCGGTCACCGTGACGGTCAACAACGCGCCCGCGCCGGCCGGCGGCACCGACCGCTTCGGGGTCAGAAAAATATATCCGACGATGGCCGGGGGCAAGGATTGGGTCTCGACCTGGGACAACGGCAAGGCCCGCACCTTCTCATCGGGGCAGTTCGATCCGTCCGACGCCTGGTTTCACGGGCGAGGCAACGCCACGTACAACCCCGACGGCAAGGGCCTTTTCCTGATCTCCGGCGCGGTCCCGCGCATGTACATTCACGATCCCGAGCTGCTGCAGAGCTGGCGCAACGTGGAGATGACGGTTTACGCGTACCGCGTCGCCGACAGCAACACGTCGTGGGGCGGGATCGAGGGCGTGGCGCGGACCAATCACAGCGCCTACGGCGCCTCCGAGACGATCAACGGCTGCGACAGCCGGGGCATCGACGCCCGCTTCCGCTACGACGGGCACATCGACTTCGAGAAGGAGACGAAGCATCCCGCCTCCTCTACCGCCAACAACAAGGCGATGTGGTCCACGCTCCCGTTCAAGACGTGGATCGGCTACAAGCTCGTGGTGTACGACCTGCCCAACGGCAACGTGAAGCTCGAGAGCTACATGGACCTCACGGACGGCGCCGGCGGCGGGACCTGGAACAAGGTCAACGAGTTCGAGGACACCGGCAAGAACTTCGCCGTGGGGGGCACGCCCTGCAAGTCCGGCATCGATCCCGCGCTGCGGCTCACGAACAGCGACGCCCGTCCCGGCTCCGAGACCGGCCGGCCGAACATCACGGTCTATTGGCGCAGCGACGACGTCGGGACCAACGGGCTCATCTACAAAAAGATGAGCGTCCGGGAGATCGCCGCGCCCTGACGGCTACGCCGCCGGCGCTCCGTCGGCGTCGGCCTGCGTCGCCGCGAGCGGGAGCGTGAACAAGACCTTGGTGCCCTTGCCGGGCGCCGAGGCCACCTCGATGCGGCCGTGGTGCTGGTCGATGATGGACTTTACGATGTAGAGGCCGAGGCCGGTGCCTTGATGGCCGGCCACGCCCTCGGAGACGTTGCGTCCCTGCGTGAAAGGGCGAAACAGGCGGGCCCGGTCCGCCTCGTCCATCCCGCGGCCGTCGTCGCTGACGGTGATCTCCGCGTAGCGGACGGCGCCGTCGCGAATCAGCTCGGCGGTGATGTCGATCCGCCCGCCGGCCTTCGAGAACTTGAGGGCGTTGGCCACAAGGTTGACGAGCACCTGGCGGACGCGGTCGGGGTCGCCCATGACCGCGGGCAAGGCTCCCAAATGGTTGCCGAGCGCCACGCCCTGGAGCTGGGATTTCGCCTCGAAGAACTGGCAGACATCCTGGGCGGTGGGGCCGAGGTCCATGACCCGGGGCAGGCAGACCATCTTGCCCCGCTCGATCTTAGCCACGTCGAGAAGATCGTTGATGAAGCCCGACAGCCGCGCGACGTTGGTCTGGATCCGCTTGATGTAGTCCCGGGACTGCTGCAGGGCGGCCGGGTCGCCGGTGGCGGCCTTGGCGTCGATCAATTGAAGGAAGCTCTCGATCGCGCCGAGGGGGGAGCGGAGCTCGTGCGTCACCGACGACGTGAAGTCCCGCCGGCTTTGCTCGAGCTCCTCGAGCCGCTCGGACATCGAGTTGAACGCGCGCGCGAGGCGGCCGACCTCGTCGTTCGAATCCAAATCCAGGCGCGCGCCGAGTCGCCCCTGCCCGATGACCTCGGCCAGGTTCGCCAGGCGGGTTAACGGCGTCGTCAACGTGTAGGAGAAGAGCCAGGCCGCGAGCATGCCGGCGAGGGCCGCCAGGACGCTGACGCCCACCAGGATGCCCAGCAGGCGTCGCCGGGATTCCTCGATCGGAATCCTCAGGACGCGATGGTCCGCTCCGAAGACGATCTCCACCGTCCGGTCGGGCTGGCTGGGGTCGGCGACGAGTACGCGCAGTTCCTTGATCTCGGGGTCCGCGGCGGGCGTGCCCATCGTGTGGCGGGTCGTCTTGCCGCCCATGTTCCAGGATATCAGGGCGTAGCTCAGGGCGGGGTGCTGGCCTTTCAGGTAGTTCAGGTAGCTGAGCAGCTGAATCTCGTCCCGCTGGATCAGGGCGTCGAGCGCGGTGCGCGCGACCGCGTGCCGCAAAAGGTCTTCCGTCGCGACGATCTGCTGACGGCCGTACGCCTTGAGCGCGAGCATGACCCCTCCCGTGAGAAAGACCAGGGAGCCGAGCTGGAGGAGCACCGTCAGCGCGATCAGGCGGGTGCGAATTGTCATTTGGCGATATTACCAATTCCCAGTTGACGCGGGGGCGCGGGGGGCCTATCCTAAGACGAGCGACATGGAAAAAGAAACGGCGTCGATCGAGCGGGCGCTTCGTGAGGTCGACCAGATCACCTCGCTGGACACGGCCCGCATGACCCTGCGTTGGGCTTTGGAAAAGCTGCGCGCGCTCGAAACCGACGCGGCCTTGGCTCGGGCCCGGAGCCTGGAAAACACCAAGGAGGCCGCCGACGCCGCGCGGGACCGCGACGCCGCGCGCGAGGAGAAGCACAAGGCGACCGAGGAGAACACCCGCTTGACGGCGCTCGTCCGGAGCCTGGAGTCGCGGTTCGCGGCCTTGCTCCCGAACGGCCAGGCCGGGGTCGCCCTCGCACGCCATGAAGCCGAGCTGATGCGCAAGGAGGACGAGCTGCGCGCCCTGCGGGAACGCCTGGCGCGCGAAGCCTCCGAGGACAAGGCCGTCCTTCTCGAGGAAAGCCGCCTTGCCAAGGCGCGCCTCGAGCGGGAGACGCGCCTGGAGGCGGCCAAGGCCCACGACGAGGCCGAGGCGGGAACGGCGGCCGCCCGGGAGGACCTGTCCGGCCGCCTCGTTGAGCTTCACGAGGGGCAGGCCCGCCTCCGCGCGCGAGAGCGTGCGCACGAGGAGGCGGTTCGCGTCTGGACGGCGGAACGCAAGGCCGCCGAGGCGGCCGTCGAAGCCCAGGCGGCGGAGAACGCCTCCCGGCTCGAAAGGCTGAGCCACGACCTCTTGGAACGTCCGCTGCGCGCCGCCCAGGACGAGTGGCAGCAGGAGCGCCGCCTCCTGCTCAGCGAGCTCGCCGATTGGCGCGCGCGGGCGCGCGAGCACCTGCCGGCCTTGGTCGAGGCGCGCAACGAGGCCGAGTCCCTGGGCGTCGACAACCTCCGCAGGGCCGCCTTGGAAAAGTCGTTCGAGGATATCCGCGGCCGTCTCGAGGCGGAGCTGGCCGCCGCCAACGAGCGGCACAAGCGCGAGGCGCTGGCCCGTCAGGCCTCCGACCGCCGGACCGAGGAGTCCGGCCTGCGCGCGGAAAAGCTCGCGGCCGAGCTCGATGACGAGCGCCGCCGCGCCCATGCCGCCCAGGATTCGCTCACCGAGCTCGAGGCGGGCATGGCCGCGCGCCTGCGGGACGCGGAGAAGGACATTCTCCACCGCCGCGACCAGTGGGCCGCGCGCGAGGAAGAGGCGCGGCGCCGGGAGCGCGAATGGATTCTCGAGACGGAGGCGCGAGATCGCGCCGCCAAGGAACACGAGGATCACATCGTGGTGCTCCGGGCCGCTTTGGTCGACGCGA
>JAHFCD010000004.1 GCA_023249695.1 Elusimicrobiota bacterium | reverse complement strand
GACCATCGAGGCGACCGGCTCCCCCAAGGCGATCAAGGACGGCATCGAGATGACGAGGGACGGCGGGCGCTACGTCGTCGTCGGACACTACGCCGACGCCGGCACGGTGGAGCTCAATCCTCACCTCGAGATCAACCGCAAGCACCTCGAGATCCGGGGAGTGTGGGGCGTGGATTTCAGCCATTTCTACAAAGCCTTGAAGGTTCTCGAATCCCACGACCGACTCTTCGGCTCTGAGGCGCGCTGGGAGGACATGGTCGGAAAAATCTACCGGCTTGACGAGATCAATCAGGCGCTTGACGACATCCGGCACGGACGCATCGTGAAGGCTGTCATCAGCCCCAACGGACATTGATCATGAAAACTTTCATTCTCGGCGCCGGCTCGATGGGGGAGGCGATCCTGACCGGCATGATCGGCGGGGGCCGGTTCCAGGCGGGCGACATCGTCGTCAGCGACCGGAACGCGGAGCGGCTCCGCGCCATCCCGGCGGCGCGCGGCGTCAACCGCTTCGGCACGAACGCCGCCGCGGCGCGGGCCTCCGGCGCGGTCGTCCTGTGCTGCAAGCCCCGTGATCTCGACGGGGTCGTCGTGGAGCTGGAAGGGGCCCTTTCCGAGGACGCCTTGATCGTCAGCACCTTGGCCGGCGTCCCGATCGAGGCGCTTCAGCGCAAGTTCTCGCGCAGGAAGGTGGTCCGCCTCATTCCCAACATCGCATCGAGCGTCAACGCCGGCGTGACGGTTTGGGCCGCGTCGCCCGATCTGTCTCCGGAGCAGTCCCGTTGGGTCCGCGGCCTTGTCGAATCGCTGGGGCGGAGCATCGAGGTGCAGGACGAGACTCTCGTGGACCTCGCGACCCCGCTCAGCGGCGCGGGGCCGGCGTTCACGGCCTACTTCATGGACAGCCTCGTCGAGGCGGCAGTCGAGGCGGGGATTCCTCGCCCTCTGTCGATCGAACTCGTCGGCGGCACGATCGCCGGCAGCATGAAGCTGATCGAAGCCGAAGGCTGGGCGTCCCGCGCCGTCAGGGCGCGCGTCACCAGCCCCGGAGGCCTGACGGCCGAGTGCATCGCGGCGCTCGAGCGGCGCGGCTTCAATGAGACCGTGCTGCAGGCGGTCTCGGCGGGACGCCGGAAGACGATGGAAATGAAGGAAGGAGCGAGCGCCCCTTGCGCCGCAGGGAAATCATGAACACAATGACGAGAATGAAGGAAGCTCCGGCGGCGCCCGCGGCGAAGGAAGATTCCGGCGTCATGAGCGGGGCCGTCACGGCCGCCCTGTTCGCGGTCGTCTGCCTCGTGTGGGCGACCACTTGGTTCGGCATCAAGGTCGCGATCGAATCGATCCCGCCGCTCACGGCCGCCGGCGTGCGCTTCCTGATCGCCTTCCCGATCATCCTCGTCGCGGCCAGGGTGATGGGTCAGCCCGTCCTCTTCCCTAAGAAGAAGATCGCGTTCTTCGCCTTCATCACGCTCTTCTACTTCAGCATTCCCTACTTCCTGATGAACTACGGCGAGCAGTTCATCGCGCCGAGATTGGCCTCCCTGATCTTCAGCTCGATGCCGGTGTTCTCGCTGATCTTTTCCGTGCTCCTGCTGCGCGCCCGCGTCAACGCGCCGCAACTGGCGGGCATCGTCATGAGCTTCGCCGGGTTCGCGCTCATCTTCAGCAAGGAAGGCGCCTTCTCCCAGTCGAGCAGCGCGATCGGGATCCTGGCGCTGTCCGCCGCCGTGGTCATGCACGGGTTCTGCTACGTCTTCACGAAGCGCTACGGAACGGACATCGGCGTCCTCACCTACACCACCTTGCCCATCGGCCTCGCCGGCCTCATGATGACGGCGGCGGGGCTGGCCTACGAGCACACGGCCTGGGCCGCCGTGACGAACCGCTCCTGGCTCGCGCTCGGCTATCTCGCGTTGGCCGCGCCCGCCGGCCTGCTGTCCTATTTCTATCTCCTCAAGAAGATGCCACCGGTCGTCGCGTCGTTCGTGTATCTGATCTTCCCGGTGCTGTCCATCCTGATCGACGCGACGCTCGCCGGCGCGGGGATCGATTTTAAATTCATTTTATTCACGGCGTGCATTCTGACGGGGTTCGCGATCACCAAAATCGCGACGCCGCGATGAGCCATCTCGACCAAGGAGCGATCATGACGAACGGCGTGTACTGCAGAGGCAAGAAGCTGGATTCATCCCCGGAGAAATTCGGAGAGCTGCGCGACTCGATCGGGCTGCTCGGCGACGCCGCCGCGCTCAGGGCGCGGATGGCATCCGACGGCTACCTCTTGTTCCGGGGGCTCGTCGGCCGGGAAAAGGTGCTCGCCGCGCGGCGGGAAATCCTGCTCAAGTACGCGATCATCGGGGAGATCGACTCGATCAACCACGACGTGATGGACGCGATCATGCAGAAGGACACCTTCATCGACGAGGTCAACATGGCGGCCTTCACCGAGAGCGTCCGCTCGGGGAAAGCCTATCATGATCTGACCCTCGATCCCGGGATCATGGATTACTACGAGACCTTTCTTGGCGGGAAGGCGCGTTCCTTCAACTTCAAGTGGCCCCGGTTCGTCCGGCCGGGCGAAGGTACCGGCATCCACGCCGACAACATCTACGTGACCGGGGGGACCAAGAACGTCTGGACCACCTGGATTCCGATCGGCGACGTCGCCGTCGAGGAAGGCCCCATCGTTCTTCTGGAAGGCAGCCATCGCTCCGAAAAATTGGACGGCTACTGGGAGCTGGACGCCGATCGCGACAAGGTCGGCTGGCTGAGCGAGGATCCGCTGGAAGTGCAGCGGAATCTCGGCGGAAGATGGCTGACCGGCGACTTTAAGGCCGGCGACATCCTGTCCTTCGACGTCAAGCTCGTGCACGCGTCCTTGGACAACCGCTCGTCGAAAAACCGCTGCCGCCTGACTTCGGACACGCGGTATCACCTGGAGGGGGAGGCTCTGGACCCGCGCTGGAACGGCGACAACGGCAACCCTCACCAGGGGAAGCCGAAGGTGTTCCTGCCGGGGCTGAACAAGAAGGTCGGCAACAAGGAGTTTGAGGAGGAATGGAAGCCGATAGACGAGCGAGGGCGCCTAATGCGGGGGCGGCGGACGGCTTTTGCCGCGAACACGGCTTGATCCAGGTGGGAGAGCGACTTCGGCGCCTAATGACCGAGGGATCGCGTCTCGAAAAGACGGAATATGCTTCCGCCGCGCGGAGGTCTGTGAAAGCGTCCCTGAGTGCAGCACCGTATCGACCTGCTTGCAGTACGAATGGTCCGGCCCTGGTTGCTTCTAATATGGAAAGCTTGTTCAAATCAGATTTGTGAGGGAAAAATGACAGATAAAACCGCTTCCAGGGTTTCTGGCGTGGCTGGAACATTTGTCGGGGGTGGCGCCATGGTGCTTGTTCGGTCCGCCGCGGAGCTCTCGCTTCCGACACGAATCCTCCTGGCGGGGGTCATTGGCGGGGGGACGGCCTGGATGCTCGGGGGATTGTTGAAGAGGATGCGAGGCACGACGCCTAAAGATCGCAATACCGACATTCGCCGGCCCCCGCCCAGACCCCAAGCCTAGCAATCGGGCGCGCTGCGCAAAGATTACCCTGCATTAATCGAGCCGAACCCTCTTGTCGGCATAAAAATTGATCATGTATTTTTGAAGGCCAAAAGGCCCATGCGCAATAATCCTGGATGCTTATACTTATAAGAGTGCGCCGCTTACTCCTGTTGATCTCATTTCTCTCTGTCGCTGGGCGCGCCATGGCCGCGGGTATAGCGCCTATCGTCCCATCGGGAGCCTTTTCGCCCGTCCCGGGCTGGGCTGGAGCCGTCGCGGGTATCTCTCCCTATGTGGGCGCTCAGCTCGAGTTGCGTCCGCAATTGAGCGGCCTGAACGGTGTTCTGCAGACGATCGTCGCCCGCGGCGCCATCGACCCCGCGCGAGGCCTTCAAAGCATGGAGTTCGTCCGCTTCATGCCTAAGGCGTATCAGGCCGCTCCCGAGGTCTTCGCGGGACAGACTCCGGAGCGGCAGGTCGCCGTCCTTCTCAAAGGCGTGAGGTTGGCTGGCCGCGGCCTCGATGAGGAGGCTTCGGGGCTTGCGGCCAAGACGGCCGCGGGGACGGCTTCCGCTGCCGAGAAGGAGCGATTGACCGCCATCCGCGAAAACAGCTTTTATCTTTCCGGCACGGTGAGGCTCGCCGTCGAGAAATCGCTTGCCGCGGACTCCACCCTGGAAAAAGCGAAGCGGATTTCCCTGGAGAACCCGGCTCGTCAGGGGGACGGTTATGACGGTGTGCGTCGCCGTTCCGGGACCGAGGAGCGCGCGCCGGTTGCGGCCGACGACTCCCCCGGCGGAAGGAAAAAGGGGTTGGCCTTGAAACCGTATCAAGTGAAAATCAATGATCAGGTCGTCCGTACGCCGGGCGGCGCCGAGTTCTCGTTGCGCTCGGGCGCCGACCGAGATGTCTCCAAGGTCACGGAGCTCATCCACGACGCCTTCTCGATCTGGAAGGAAGCGGGTTTGAGTCTCGGGCCGATGTATCAAACAGACGAGCAGACGGCCGCCCACCTCGTGGGCAAGGGCTACGTCGCCGAGAATTCGCGCGGAGAGCTGGCGGGGACCTTCAGCCTCGACGAGGGCACCGTGCGCGAGCTCGGCACGACGAAGGTCCGCCTCGACGCGGAAGGGAGCGTCACCGATTACGCTCGCATCGGTGAGCCGAAGACGGTCGTGCCCAAAGGCCGGCTGCTCGTCTTCAAGAAGGCCGCCGTCAAGCGCGACACAGCCAACGCCGGTCTCGGCAGCGAGCTCTATGCGCTGGCCGAGAAGAACGCTCGGGACAACGGCTACGCCGGGATGGTCCTCGAGACCGTGAAGGAGGCGGGCTGGCTTTACGACTGGTACGTGCGCCTTGGCTTCAAGCCGATCGGCGTCTATCGTTTTCCGGGACGACAGGTCGACACGATTCTCATGGTGAAGGTTTTCGAATGAAGGAACGCCATGGCCTCCTCGCCGTCTTCGCCGCGATCGCCGCGAACGCCCTTTGGGGCTCGTCTTTCATGGCGTCGAAGGTGGTTCTCGCGCAATGCCCGCCGCTGACGGCGACCTTGATCCGGTTCTCCATCGCCATCGCTCTTTTCGCGGTGGTCGCCGCCGTCAGAAAGGCCGATTTCCAGATCGACAGCCTCAAGAGCAGGCTTGCCGCGCTCGTGGGGCTCGGGATCCTCGGCTACACCGGGCTGTACACTTTGCAAATGACGGCGCTCAAGCACATCACCTCCAGCCAAAGCGCCGCCATCATGCTCCTTGCGCCGGTTTTCACCTTGATCCTCGAGTCCGTGCTGAAGGGCGCGATCAAGAAGCGCGAGGCGGTCACCACTGCCGTCGGTCTCGTCGGCGCCGCCGCGATCCTGTCCGAACAGTACAAGGTGGACCTCTCGGGCATCGCGTTTCGCGGCCTCGTTCTGACGATTCTGGCGTCCGCCTGTCTCGGCGTGTCGGTCGTGCAGACCAAGCGCCTGCTGGCTCCGAGCGAAGGCCGGGCGGGCTTCACCGTTTTCAACCTGACCTTTTATTCCCTCGTGATCGGGGTGCTGGGGCTCCTGCCGTTCGTCGTGCTCGAGCAGGTCCACGGCGTCCGCGCGGTGCCCTTGGATCTCAAGTTCTGGCTCTGGCTGACTTATCTCGGCGTCGTCTGCTCGGTCGCCGCGTTCCTCATGTGGAATTGGGCCATCAAGCACGTGGCTCCTCCCGTCGTCGCGGTGGCGATGTATCTCAAGACCCCCGTGGCGCTGGGCTTGGGCGCCGCCATCCTACGCGAGAAGCTGACGCCCGTGTTCTACGCGGGCACGTCGCTCATCCTCGGGACGCTGTTCATCAACCATCTTCTGCAGACGCGGGAGGCGAAATGACCGGGCATGAATTTCGTCCGGACGTGATCGTCGAGGCGACCAACGCCTGCGACCGTGTCTGCCCCGGCTGCTACGCGCCGAATGTCGTCGTGGAGGCCGGCGCGGCCGCCTCGGCGCCCGGAGCCGTTCATCTGTCGCTCGAGCGGCTGGAACTGGCGTGGCCCAGCGACGCGCGAATCGGCAAGGTGTCCGTCCGCGGCGGCGAGCCGACCCTCAATCCGGAGATCGGCGCGATCCTCCGGAGCCTCGCCGAGCGGTCCGCCGCCGTCTACCTGGAGACCAACGGCGGCTGGATCGCGCCGAGGCATCCGCTGCTGGCCGTGCTCGCCGAGCTCGGCTGCGTCGTGAAGGTCAGCCTCGACAAGATGCACGGCACGAAGGCGGCCGAAGCTGAAAGGATTCTGTCCGTGCTCGCCGGCGCCGGGGTGAAAATCGCGGTCGCCGTCACCGAAGCCACTCGGGAGCAGTTCGAGAGCACGCGCGCGCGCCTCCTGGCCGGTTTCGACGGTGAGGTGCTGTGGCAGAGGAAGGCGGCGAGCCTCGACGACCTCGTGCGGCCCGCCATCGGCGTCATTTCCGCCGCCGGGACGCTGAAGCGCGAAGTCACGAGCATGCTCGAAGGCCCGTCGCTCCGCGCATGAGGCTTTTCGTCCTCGCCTCGCTGCTCTTCGCCGCGAGCCCCGCGTCCGCGGGCCAGACGGTCGTGATCGGAATCGCCGCCAACTTCAGCGCGATGAGCGACAGCACGTCGAACCCGTATGCGAACTATTTTCGCGACGCGATCGAGATGGCGTTCGATGAGAACAAGGCGCTGCTCGCCTCGAAAGGGATAACCGTCAAACTCAAGGAGTTCGATTACGGCGACGACAAGCTCAAGGTCATCGAGACGGCCAACGCCGCGGTCAAGTCGGACGCCTTGGCCGTGATCGGCTACATCTACTCCTCCGACGCCCTGCTCGCCGGACCGATCCTCAACAAGAATGGGCTGCTGCTGCTGAGCCCGACCGCGACCGCCGACCGCCTCGAGACGATCGGCCGCTACGTGCGCCGGACTTGCTTCGACGACTCCCACCAGGGGAAAATTCTAGCCGACTACGCGTTCAAGTCCCAGAAGGCGCGGTCCATCGGGATCATTTACGCGGCCGATTGCGCCTATTGCAACAGCCTGCGCACCGCCTTCAAGGAACATTTCGAAAGCCTGGGCGGCAAGATCGTCGTCGAGCAGACGGTCCTCTCGAACGACGCCGATTTCGGCGACGCGGTCGCCGCGTTCAAGGGCAAACCCTTGGACGCCGTCTTCGTGCCCAATTACGAGCGCGTCGCGGCGACCATCATCTCGCAGATGCTGGATGGCGGCGTCAAGCCGCGGCTTTGGCTCGGCGGCGACGGCTGGGGGGACTCCGTCGACCTTTTCTATCGCATCGTGAGCGCGCGCAAGTTCACCGCCTACGCCATCTCGCATTGGCACGCCCAGCTCGACACGCCTCAGTCCAAGGCGTTCACCGTCGAGTTCGTGCGTCGCTACGGCAAGCCGCCCGTCGACACGGCCGTGCTGGCCTACGACGCGGCGCGCCTGCTCATTCAAGGCCTCGCCTCCGCCAAGAAGTTGGACCGGACGTCGCTGCTGGAGTCGATCGAGAAGATAAGCGCGTTCGAGGGCGTGACCGGCAAGCTCTCCTATCCCGCGAACCGGCGGACGCCGGTCAAGCCCGGCGTCCTGCTGCGGCTCGAGAACGGCGCCAACAGCCGGCACAGCAGGATCGAGCGCGTCATCGGTGGATAAGATGCCGCGGAAGTCCCTCAAGTCTCAGATCGTCAAGTACGGGATCATCTCCTTGGCCTCGACCGGCGTGTTCATCTCCGGCGCCTACCTGCTCAATCGCTACCTGACCGTCCGGCAGGGGGTCGACTTCGAAGGCAACAAGCTCGTCGTCTCGGCGCGCAAGCAGTCCGAGGAAATCCTACCCGGGCTCCTCGTGCCGGAGGAGTACGGCTCGATCGATCTCCACCTCAGCAAGATCCGCGAGACCGAGGACCTCCTCAGCGCCACGTTCAACAAGGCCCCCGACCCGTCTCTCGCGGCCGCGTTGAAGTGCCCGAAGGCGTCGGAGCGCACGCACGTGTGCGCCGATTATTTCGAGAATCAGATCATCACCGCGACGGAGGTCGGGCTGCCCGGCGACGTGATGGGCTACCTGATCAAGCACAAGCTTCTGACGAATCCGCGGCAGGACAACATCATCCTGCTCTCTCTGGCGGCGCTCTTTTTCGGCATCGGGCTCGTGTTCCTCGCCCTGATCGCCTCCGTGCTCGTGTTCCTCGACCGGCACGTGCGGACGCCGCTGCTCAACCTGAGCCGGAACCTCACGCCGATCCTCGACGGCGAGGTCGGCGCCGATCTCGCCCGCTTCGAGGTCGTCGAGCTGCAGTCCGTGGCCGACCAGGTGAGGCAGTTGGTCCGCAAGTACGAGGAGAAGAAGGCGACCGCCGCCGCCGGAGAGCTTGCCGCCCAGGTGGCCCACGATATCCGCAGCCCGCTGGCGGCCCTCGAGTCGCTGTTGGGAGATCTCCGAGCGCTGCCTGAAGACGAGCGCCTGATCGCGCGCAGCGCGATCAATCGAATCCGAGACATCGCCAACAACCTTCTGGAGAAGAACCGCGCGCAAGACCAGGCCGCCTCCGGGGAGACCATTGAGCTGCTCTCGAGCCTCATCGAGCCGCTCGTCACCGAAAAGCGCCTGCAGTTCCGCTCGCGGCTCGGTATCGAGATCGACGCGCGCCAGGACGCGGCGGCCTACGGCCTCTTCGCGAAGGTCCAGGCGCACGAGTTCAAGAGGGTCCTCTCCAACCTCGTCAACAACAGCGTCGAAGCGATGGGCGCGCGGGGCAAGGTTCAATTGACCCTGACCTCGGGAGCGGACGGCGCGATCCGCATCGAGGTTTCCGACGACGGCCCGGGAATTCCGCCGGAGATCTTGGTCAAGCTCGGTCAGCGCGGCGAGACTCACGGGAAGATCGGCGGATCGGGCCTCGGCCTATACCATGCGCGCGCGGCGATCAAGACATGGGGCGGTACCCTCGAATTGCGGTCGGAAATGAACCGAGGGACGACGGTCATGCTCACGCTTCCCAAGGCGCGCCCGCCGGAGTGGTTTGTCTCCGTCCTCGAGCTCGACGAAATGCGGCCGATCGTCGTTCTCGATGACGACACGAGTATCCATCAGGTCTGGCAGGGCCGATTGGGCTCGTTCGAGGTCCTGCATTTCTCGACCCCGGGCGAGCTGCGCGATTGGGCCAAGGCCGATGCGGCGCGGGCCGCTCGCGCGAATTACTTGATGGACTACGAGCTGATGGGCCATTCGGACACCGGCCTGACGTTGATCGCCGAGTTCGGGATCGGCGAGCGGGCGATTCTGGTCACGAGTCGTTTCGAAGAGAAAGCGATCCTCGCGGAATGCCTGCGCCTGAAGACGCGCATGATCCCCAAGGGCCAGGCGGGCTTCGTTCCCATCAGCGCGCTGACGCCGGCGGCCGCCGGCGGCCGGCTTGACGCGGTGCTGGTCGACGACGATGCTCTGACGAGGATGACCTGGGGCATCGCCGCTCATCGGGCGGGCAAGACCCTGAAGATGTACGCCGACGCCGGGTCTTTCTGCGCGGAGCTGGCCGGGATTCCCAAAGACACGTCCATCTACATCGACTCGAATCTTGCGGACGGGGTCAAAGGCGAGGACGTCGCGGAAAAAATCCACCGGCTCGGCTACTCCTGCATTCGGCTCGAGACCGGACATGAGCCCAATCATTTCCCCCTGATGGCGCACGTTCTCGAGGTCGTGCCCAAGGATCCGCCCTGGGCCTGACTTAGCTCTTTCTGCGGTGGAGCGACCCTACGCCGAGCTCTTTGCGGTACTGCGTGATGGACCGGCGGGAGAGCTCGACGCCGTGCTGCTCCCGGATCGCCGCGCGCAGGCCTTCGTCGGACAGCTCCGGTCGGGCCAGGGCCAGATCGTGGAGCTGGTCGCGCAGCAGCGACTTCCGGCTCGGCACGAACACTGACAGCGACGCTTCCAGGCCCCAGGGCAGCTCGACCGACTTGTTGGCGATCAGGCGGTTGAGCACGCTCGGCGAGATGCCGAGGCGGTCCGACAGCGCTTTCTGCGTGAGCGGGACCCGGCGCTCGGCGGCGCCGCTGACGAGGTAGTCGGCCTGCGTCTCGAGGACGGCCTCGAGGACGCGGTACAAAGTCGTCTTGCGCTGATCGATGAATTCGAGCTCGCGCAGCAGCTGCTCCGCCTTCTTCGCGTCGCGGGAGGGCAGATCGAGCGCGAGGTCCCGGCGGCGTTCGTCGTTGATGAGGTAGCGCCGGTCCCAGATCTCGCGGTGGAAGAAGCCGAGAACCGGCTTGCCGTCCTCGATTGAGATGCCGGCTAAGGCGCTGAAGGTCGGGTCCTTCATGGCCTGCGGCGCGGGGGCCTCGAATTCCTGCTGAACATAAAGCTTGTCGACGAACTGGCGCAGGCGGCGGGCGTCGTTGACCGTGATGCCGCACAGCTTGGCGCGCTGCGCGTCGGCGTGGCCGTCGTCGCCGAGGAAGACGGCCGTGAAGTCCGCCTGGCCGATGCTCGAGATGAGCTTGGCCAGATCGCCGGTTCCGTCGATGAGCTCGGGCAGGCCCTCGCTCGAGGTCCGCAGCGCGCGCCCGGCGAAGCGGCGGTTGGCGAAGCGCATGTGCTCCGGGATTTGGCGGGTGACGACGCCGGACTCCAGAAGGCGCCCGAACAAGGCTCCCGATTCGAGGGCGACGACGCGGCGCTCGAGCTCGGATTCGGGCGACTCGAGCAGGCGGGCGAGCTTCATCTGCCCATGCACGCGGGCGCCGGTCTTGGTGTTGAGGCGCAGTCTCATTGGGGGCGCTCGAAGACGGCCAGCGCGTTGGCGAGCGACCGGGCCTGCGCGACCATCAAAGCGAGCAGTTCTTTGCGCTCCGCCGGGGAAGAGCCGGTAAGGAGCTTGGCCGCGTCCTTGAGGCTCGAGCACTTCGAGTTGACATCGTGGATCAGCTTTTCGAGATTCATGATTCGTTCGGCTCCCCGCGCATGCGCGCGATCGCCGCGTAGAGGATGCGCGTCGAGATGCCCAGGTCGGAGAGGACCGTGGTCTTCTTGCCGCCGTTGTCGTCGAGGCTGCGGCGGATGATCTCGTCGGAGAAGCGGTCCGCGGCCGCGGCGAGCCCGTTTTCGAGCGCGTAGCGGTACTGCTCTTCGCCGACAAACGCTCCCGCGGTGCCGTGCTCGG
Source organism: Elusimicrobiota bacterium (assembly GCA_023249695.1). Classification (GTDB taxonomy): domain Bacteria; phylum Elusimicrobiota; class Elusimicrobia; order UBA1565; family UBA9628; genus GWA2-66-18. The sequence goes on along the minus strand of JAHFCD010000004.1, from coordinate 5,664 downwards.
CGCGTACGGTCCGCAGCAGGCGGTCGACCGCCTCGGGGCCGACGCGGCCCGCCTCGCCGGCGGCCAGGAGCTCGACGAAGCGCTTGACCTCGCGCACGTTGCCGGGCCAGTCGTGCGCGAGCAGGCGCTGCTTGGCTTCCGGACTGAAAGACAGGCGCTTGCCGCCGCGGCCGAGCGCGGCGATCAGAGGGAGGACGTCGCCCTTGCGCCGGGCCAAGGCCTTGAGCTCGACCGTCAGGCCGTGGATGCGCTGGAAGAAGTCGAAGCGCATTTTGCCCGCCTTGATCAAAGTCTGCACGTCCTCGAGCGTGGCGCTGATCACGCGGAAGCGCGAGGTCTCCGCCTTGTCCGAGCCGAGAGGATGGAAGGATCTTTCTTCGATGGCCTTGAGCAGCTTGGTCTGCATCTTCATGCTCATCGAGCCGATCTCGTCGAGGAAGAGCGTGCCCCGGTCGGCCGCGAGCAGTTTGCCTTTGTGGCCGTCGTTGGCCCCGGTGAACGCGCCTTTCTTGTAGCCGAACAGCTCGGCCTCGAGGAGGTCCTCGGTGTAGGCCGAGCAGTTGATGGCCACGAAGGCGCCCGCGCGCCCGGAGTGATCGTGGAGGACGCGCGCGAGGTTGGTCTTGCCCGTGCCCGAGGGGCCGAGAATAAGGACGGGCAGCTCCGAGGGCGCGTATTTGAGGGCTTCCTTGACGGCGGCGCGGGTCTCGTGGTCCTCGGTGACGAAGCGCTCGGCGAAGACGTCGGACTTGGCGCCTTCTTTCTTATTGAGGTAGCGCGCGATCACGGAGTCGACGTTGCTCGCCTCGTTTCCCTTGGAGTAGAAGTCGTCGCAGCCGAGCTCGTAGGCGCGCTCCACGACAGCCTCGGCATCGTGGCCGGACATGACCACCGAGTAGATGCCGCGAGCGGCGGCCAGCGGGATAAGGTCCATGCCGGAGGCTTCTTCCCCGTCGCCGAGCTGCAGATCGAGGAAGCACAGCGCGTATCCGCCGGCCTCGATCATCTTGCCGCCGGACGCCGCGTTTTCCGCGAAATCGACGGCATGTTCCTTGAGCTGGACGGCCATGACTTTGCGGGCGAGCGCGTCGTCTTCGACGACGAGGATGGAGAGTTTTTGCATGGTCAGGCAATCATAGCAAAATGACAGTTAATCTCAAATGAAAATAAATATTTCCACATAAGACGGCATGAAAATTGATGACAGTTGGATCATGAACACTTCAGAGACGGTTCAGGCGGAATGCCGTGGGCTCGGCTTCTCGCGGCTGGCGGAAAGCCGCTGGAGCCCGCGCGGCTACGACGGCCGACCCATCGCCGACGACACGCTGCGCGTGATCTTCGAGGCGGCGCGGTCGGCGCAGTCGAGCTATAACGAGCAGCCGTGGCGGTTCCTCGTCGCGGCGCCGGGTTCGCCCCTGCGCGCCGAGCTTGAGGCCTGCCTCGACGCCGGCAACGCGTTCGCCGCGGGGGCCTGGATACTCGGGTTGGCCGCGGCGAAGCGGACCTTCTCCAAGGACGGCCGGACGAACCGGCACGCGGCGTTCGACACGGGCGCGGCCTGCCAGATGCTGGCCTTGCAGGCTTTCGCGTCGGGGCTGGGAACGAGGTTCATGGCGGGCTTCGACGGGGCTCGGGCCGCCGCCCTGTGTCCCGCGGACTGCGAGCCTATCGCCTTCTTCGCGATCGGTCATCCTTCGGCCGAGGCGCTGGAGAAGAAGCCCGCGCGGCGCCGCAAGGCGCTCGGGGAATTGGTCTCGGGCCAGGTCTGGGCGGCCGTTTGAACGGCATAAAAATTGATCACAAGAGGTCGATGAACACTCTCCAGACGCTGAAGGCCGAGGACCTCGCGGCGACGCGCCTCTCGCGGTGGCCGCAGGCGGCCTCCTTCGTCGAGCTGCTGGCCGGCCTGAGAGAGGGGGCCTGCGATCTGGAGGCCCTGCGTCGCCAGACGGCGGCGGCTCTGACCGTCGCGGCGGAGGATTCGACCGCGGTGCGCGCCGACGCGATCGTCGCCGAGGTCGCGGACCGGCTGCCGGAGCTCTTCGACGCCTTGTCCGCCGACGCCGCGGCGGCTCTCGACCGCGATCCCGCGGCCAAAAGCCTCGCCGAGGTCGTCCTCTGCTATCCGGGCTTCGAGGCCGTCGCCGTGCATCGCCTGGCTCACGCCCTGGAAACCGCGGGAGCGCCGCTTCTGCCGCGCGCCCTGGCCGAGTGGGCGCACGGCCGCACGGGCATCGACATCCACCCCGGAGCGCGCATCGGCGCCGGGTTCTTCATCGATCACGGCACCGGCACCGTGATCGGCGAGACGGCGCGGCTGGGAGCGGACGTCACGCTCTATCAGGGCGTGACGTTGGGCGCGCGGGCCTTCGAGCGCGACGGGGCCGGACAGCTCCGCCGCGGGACCCAGCGCCACCCCACGCTGGAGGACGGAGTCACGGTTTACGCGCACGCCTGCATACTCGGCGGCGACACCGTGATCGGGGCGCGGTCCGTCATCGGCGCGCGCGCGCTGGTTTGCGCCAGCGTGCCGCCGGATTCTTTGATCAGACTTGGACGCTAAAGGTGAAATCATGAGCGACTGCACGGTGCGAAGAGAAATCGAGATCCCGATGGGCGAGGGGAAGGCCCGCTACTACACCTTCCACGGCCTGACGGACGGCAAGGAGCATCTCGCCCTCGGATTCGGACATTGGGAGATGCAGGATCAGCCGCTGGTGCGGCTGCATTCCGAGTGCCTCACCGGCGACGTCTTCGGCTCGGGGAAATGCGACTGCGGCGAGCAGCTGCGCGAGTCGCTGGACCGTTTTCAGCGCGAGGGCGGGCTGCTGATCTATCTCCGTCAGGAAGGCCGCGGCATGGGCCTCTACAACAAGCTCGACGCCTACGGCCTTCAGCAGCAGGGCGTCGACACGTTCACGGCCAACGAGATGCTGGGCTTTCCGGCCGACATGCGCTGCTACGCGAGCGCCGCGCAGATGCTGAAGGCGCTCGGCGTCGCGAGCGTCCGGCTGCTGACGAACAACCCGGAGAAGGCCAAGGAGCTGGAGGCGTGCGGCGTCGCCGTGGCCGAAGTCCTGCCGACGGGCGTTTTCGTCAAGACGGAAAATCTTTCCTACCTCATGGCGAAGCAGCGCAGCGGGCATAATTTGACGTTCACGGGAGTGAAATCATGATCGAGCATAAAGCGCCTATCAGCGGCATCGCCGCATCCGGAGACATGTTCGTCGCCACGGCCGGCTACGACAACCAGGTCATTCTGTGGGACGCGCGGCGCAAGACGCCGCTCGCGCGCTCCTTTCATGACCACCTGGCCAATCAGGCGGCATTCTCCGCGTGCGGCCGCTACCTCGTCACGGCCAGCAGCGACCGCACCGCCCGCGTGTGGAACGTGCCGGAGATGACTTTGCGCTCCGTTCTCGGCCATCACCAGGACGACGTCGAGATGGCCGTCTTCCATCCGACCAAGGCGCTCGTGGCCACGGCCAGCCGCGATCATCGCGTGCGCGTCTTTACGCTCGACGGCGAGCTGGTCCGAACCTTCGAGGGGCACACCGCGGACGTCATCTCCGTGGAGTGGACGGGAGACGGCGACCAGCTCTGCTCCAGCAGCGACGACGGCACGGTTCGCCGCTGGAGCCTGGCCTCCGGCAAGGAAAGCGGCGCCTTCGACATGAAGGGCGTCGAGACCGACACCTTGGTCATGGCTCCCGATGGAGCGATCTATGCCGGCAACGACGACGGCGAGATCATCATGATCCTCGGCTCGCTCCAGCGGACCTTCGCCGCCCACGAGGCGGGGATCAAGCGCCTCGTCCTCGACCCGAAGGGGCGGGCGCTCGTCAGCGTCAGCTATGATCGCACGCTCAAGGTTTGGGACCTGGAGGCCGGCGGCAACCCGAGGCTGAGGCTGACGACCTCCCTGCCCGCGATCCTGTGGCCCCGCTCCTGCGCTTTTCAAGGCGCCGACCGCCTGGTGCTCGGCACCTTCGGCAGCTCCTACGCCGTCTTCGACTGCCGCACGGAGCTTTGGAACCTGGACGGCATCGCGACGACGGGCGGAGTCAACGCGGTCGCGTTCACGGGCGAAGACGTCTACGCCGTGGGCGATTCCGGGACCTGCCTCAAGAACGGGCGCCCTCATCTGGAGCTGGGAAGCCTGTGCAACTTCCTGACGCCGTTCGGCGGAGCGGTCCTCAGCGGCGGACAAATGGGCGTCGTGTTCGACGCCGTCACGGGACGGCGGCTTTATGAGCACCATTCCCCGCTGAACTGCGCGGCCGTTTTCATGCGCGACGGCAAGCCGACGGCCGTCGTGGGAACTTATACGGGGGAGGGCCTGATCTTCTCCCTGGACGCCGCGGGGGTTCCGGCGCTGGAGAGGATCGTGGCGCTCCACGCCAACGCAGTCAAGTCGCTCGCCTGCTCCGGGGATTTGATCTTCTCGGTCTCGGCGACCGGCGCCGCCGCGTTCCATTCGACGCGGGACCTGTCGCCGGTCCTCGCGGTGGCGCGCGCTCATGAGAAAATCGCCAACGGCTGCACGGCCCTGCCCGACGGCCGCTTCGCCAGCGTCAGCCGCGACTTGAAGCTGCGCCTGTGGGAGCGTCCGCAGAACGGGCGCGCCGACGCGAAAATCATCGACACGCCGCACGCGCACTCGATCAAATGCACGGCGGCGTCGGCGAACGGCCTGGTGGCGACGGGTTCTTACGGCGGGCGCGTCAGCGTGTATGATCCTCGCTCGGAGTCCTGGACCTTCGACGAGCGCCTGACGGCGGCCGGCATCTCCTCGCTCTGCGCGCGCGGCGACGGCTTCCTCGCCAGCTCCTACGATGGCGAGGTGTATTTCGTGGAGCCGGCGTCCGGGCTTTGGGGCCGGCTGGCCGCGGAGGCGCTATGAACTCCGTTTATCCCCTGCCTTCGGTGGCGGGCCCCGAGATCAACGCGTCCAGCGACCGGCGCGCGATGGGCTACCCGGAGCACTACGCCGGCACGACGCTCGAGACCGTGGAGCGCGCGGCCGAGGCTCTTCGCGCGCTGCCGCGCGAGCGGCTGGCCGGGCTCGTCGGCGACGGCGGCGCGTCGCTGCACGAACGCTTCGCCGCGGGCCAGCTGCTGGCGCTGGCCGGCGATCCGCGTCTCGATCCGTTCGCGCCGGTCATGCTGGAGGCCCGCGGCGGACGCTTTCAAGCGGGCCTGGAGGCGGCTCGCGTCGACGCCGTGATGAACCGCTTCGCCGACACGGGCATCCTGAGGGCTTGGATCGAAAAAGAAACGCCCCGCTTCGAGACCGTGCTCGCGCCGTTTCGGATCGCGAAGTTCGCGGTGACGAACGGCGAGTACCTGGCCTTTCTCAAGGATTCGGGATTCGCGGAAATCCCCTCGTCCTGGTCCTTCGGCCGCTTTCCGCTGGAGCGCTCGAACCATCCGGTCTACACCGTTTCGCCGGCCGCCGCCGACGCCTACGCGGCTTGGCTGTCGGATAAGACCGGACGCGCTTTCCGCCTTCCGCGCGAGACCGAGTGGGAGTACGCGGCCTGCGGCGGCGAGGACCGGGAGTTCCCCTGGGGCGAGGCGTTCGAGCCCGGCCGCGCGAACACCATCGAGAGCGGCCTGCTGACGACGACGCCGGTCGGTCTGTTCCCGGCGGGAAACTCG
>JAHFCD010000303.1 GCA_023249695.1 Elusimicrobiota bacterium | reverse complement strand
AGCGTCAGCGCACGCACGCGCAGGGCGATCCGCGTCAGCCCCTCCGGTCCGTGGTACACGGCGTACATCCCCGCGATCACGGCGAGCAGAACTTGGGCGGTGCAGACATTGCTCGTCGCCTTTTCGCGGCGGATGTGCTGCTCGCGCGTCTGCAGCGCCAGGCGCAAAGCGGGCTTGCCGTGAGAGTCCTTCGACACGCCGACGATCCGTCCCGGGATGCGGCGCTGGAACGATTCTTTCACCGAGAGATACGCGGCGTGCGGTCCGCCGAACCCGAGCGGCACCCCAAATCTCTGCGTCGTCCCCACCGCGATGTCCGCGCCGAACTCGCCCGGCGCCTTGAACAACGTGAGCGCCAACAAATCCGCCGCCACGACGAGGAGCCCTCCGGCGGCGTGAACGGAATCGGCGAACGAGGACCAGTCTTTAACGGCGCCTTTGGTGTCGGGGTACTGAACCAAGGCGCCCAACAGCTTTTTCCCCGCGATGAGCGAGGGTTCGCCGACCTGGATCTTCACGCCCAGCGGCGTGGCGCGGGTTTTGATGACTTCTATCGTTTGGGAGTGGCACTCGCTCGAAACGAAAAATATTTTTTCGCCGGGCTCTTCGCTGGCGTGGAGGCAGATCGCCATCGCCTCGGCGGCGGCGGTGCCCTCATCGAGAAGAGACGCGTTGGCGACCGGCAATCCCGTCAAATCGATGATCAACGTCTGAAAGTTCAATAATGCTTCCAATCTTCCCTGCGCGATCTCCGGCTGATACGGCGTGTACGCGGTGTACCAGCCGGCGTTCTCGAGGATCTCGCGGAGAATCACGGGCGGCGTCACGGTGTCGGCGTAGCCCTGGCCCAGGTACGAGCGCCAGACCTGGTTTTTCGACGCGAGCTTCTTGAGCTCGCCCAGCGCCTCGGCCTCGGCCAGCGCGGCGGGCAGGTCGAGCGGCTTCTTCAGGCGTATCGCGGGCGGCACGACCGCGTCGATCAGCGAGTCGAGCGTCGGACGTCCGAGCGCGGCGAGCATCGCGGCCTGATCCGCGGAGCCGGAGCCGATGTGGCGGCGGGCGAAATCGTCGGCGGGAGGAAGCGCGGTTTTCGTAGGTCTCTCCTTAGTGGCTTCCATGCGCGGCCTCGGCTTTCAGGAACGCGTCGTACGACTCCGCATCCATCAACTTCGACGCCTCGGCGGGCGCGGACGCCTTGAGCTTGAAAAGCCAGCCCTTGCCGAACGCCTCGGCGTTGACGAGCGCGGGATCCTTGACCGCGTCCGCGTTCACCGCCGTGATCACGCCGGACACCGGCGCGTAGATGTCGAAAGCGGCCTTCACCGACTCGACGACGCAGCACGCCTCGCCCTGCTTGACCGCGCGCCCGACCTTCGGCGGCTCGATGAAGACCACGTCGGTGATTTCCTTCTGCGCGTGGTCGGAGATGCCGACCGTGCCCGCGTCGCCGGCGAGGTCCAGCCACTCGTGAGACTTCAGGAACTTGAGCTTCTTCGGGTCGAGCATGGTTAGGCTCCCTTCTTGAGATTGGGCGACACATAAAACGGTGTTTTGACGATTTCCGCGGGGATCTCGCGGCCGTGCAGCACCACCGAGCATTTCGTTCCCGGCGCGAGGTCCGGTCTGTCGAGATAACCCGTGCCGATGCCGGCCTGAAGGCTGGGCGAAAAGGTCGCCGAGCATAGCTTTCCCGCTTCTTGGCCGTCGATCATCACGGAGGCGCCGGCGCGGGGGACGCCGCGCTCGAGGAGCTTCACGCCGGTGAGCTTTCGCCTGATCCCTTCGGCCTTCCGCTTGACGAGCGCCGCCTTGCCGATGAAATCGCCCTTGTCGAGCTTCACGACCCAGCCATAGTTGGCTTCGTACGTGCTGATGTCGTCGTTGAGATCCTCGCCGTAGAGCAGATACCCGGCCTCGAGCCTCAAGGTATCCCGCGCGCCGAGCCCACAGGGCACGGCGCCGAGCGAGCGGCCCTGCGCGAGCAGGTCTTCCCAAACGCGCACGACGATCTCGTTGGGCACGATGAACTCGCAGCCGTCCTCGCCGGTGTAGCCGGTGCGCGTGATGAAGGATTTCTGGCCGAACAGCTCGAGCTCGAGCGCGCCGAACCGCGGCAGCGCCGCCATCCCGGGCGCGATCATCGACGCGATCTCGGCCGCCTTCGGCCCCTGGACCGCGATCATGCCGAAGTGATCGGACTTGTTCTCGAGCTTCACGTCGAAGCCCTTCGCGTGCTTCTGGAACCAGGCGAAATCCTTGTCGGCCGTGGCCGCGTTGACGACGACGAGATAGCGGTCCTTGGCGAGACAGGAAACGATGACGTCGTCGACGACGCCGCCGTTCTCGTTGGGCAGGTGCGAGTAGATCGCCTTGCCGGGGCCGATGCGCGCGATGTCGTTGGCGTTGACCTTCTGAAGGAAGGCGAGGGCGCCGGGGCCTTCGACAAAGACCTGGCCCATGTGGGAGACGTCGAACAGGCCGCAGCGATGGCGCGTCGCCTCGTGCTCCTTCATGACCGACTCGTATTGGACCGGCAGCTCCCAGCCGTGGAAATCGACGATCTTTCCGCCCAATCGCTTGTGAGATTCGTACAGCGCCGTGCGGCGCACGACCGCCGAGGTGGACATGCCCTAAACTAGCATTTCGGAATTAGAACGACAATAACCGGCGCGCGGCTCAGCGCGACCGCGCCTTCAGCAGGAACAGGGCGTCCCGCATCACCGGCTCGCGCCGCAGGAAGCGCTTCAACGGGAACTCCACGGCCGGACGGTCGTCGGTGATCGCCCGGCGCCCCTTCAGCCAATTCCGCAGATCCTCGTCGCCGAGCATGAAGTGCTCCCGCACGAAGGCCTCGTCGATGCCGGACGGGACCTCGGCCGGCCTGCGCGCCCGCAGCCTTCGCTCCAGCTCGCCTCGCGGCCAAGACAGCTCTCGCGCGCTGCCGAAGACGAGGAATCCGCTCAAGCCCGGGTGATACCACACCGAAACGCGCGGAAAAACTTCCGTCATGCCCCGCAGGATCCCCCAGTAGTCGTCCTCGAACGACATCAACGGAAGCCAGAGCGTGAAGATGCCGTCCGGGGTCAAGCGGGCCCGGACCAATTCAAAAAACTCTCGCGTGTAGAGGTTGACCGTCCCGGCGCTGTAGAGGGGCGGCGACGCGTCCACGATGATGGAGTCCCACCGGGATTTCGCGCGCAAGAGGAATTGACGGCCATCCTCGATAAAGACCCGGCGGCCGGGCGCGGCGAGGTGCCGGGCCGCGTCGGAATAATAGGAGGGCATTCTCCGCGGGATGCCGGCGACGAGGTCCACGACGTCGACCCGCCGCGCCGGGTCCTTGCCGGCCAGCTGCGAGACCGTGCGGAAGGTGTTGCCCGCGCCGAAGCAGATGACCAGGGCCGAGCGGGGAGCGTCCAGGAAAGCATCGGGAAGAACGGCCATGACCGCGCCCGCGTCGCCGGTGCCGGCGGTGTCGATGCCGTTGACCAGGAGATTGCGTCTGCCGCTCTTGAAGGAAACGCCGGTGATCGTCGCGGCCGGAGATTCGTCGTGGAAGAGGACCTCGTAGCCCGCCGGGTACGCGCGCCGCAGACGGCCCTCGATGATCGCGAGGGTCGGGTCCTTCCACGCGTAGCCGTACGACAGAAGGAGGACCGCCAGGACTCCGACGGCGCGCCGATCGATGCGCCCCGGCGTCAGGACGCCCGCCGCGCCCAGCGCGGTCAAGCCGATCGCGGCGTTGAGGCCGGTCAAAAGCAGAAAGCTCCCATGCGCGCCGAAGAGCGACAAGCCCCAGAAGCCGGCCGCGAACGCTCCAAGGATGCCGCCGAGCGTGTTCCAGGCATAGACGCGCCCGACGGAAGCTCCCGTTCCCGCGGCGCCGCCGGCGCAGAGGCGCGCGGCGAGCGGAAAGAGCAGGCCCATGAGAAGCGCCGCCGGGCCGATCATGACAAGGACCTGCGCCGCCATCAGGACGAGATCGGCGGTGGAGTTGAGCGGCGAATAGAGATAGGCCGGCGAGTCGATGCCCGTGCCGATGAACCGAAAGGCGGCCAGGCTGGCGGCGACGGCCGCGGCCAGCAGAAGCTCCATGAGCCCGAAGGTCTGCAGCGGGTGCTCGTCTTCGCGCGCGAGATGCGCCGACAGATGGCTGCCCAGCCCGATGCCCAGGAGGTACACGGCGAGAAC
>JAHFCD010000302.1 GCA_023249695.1 Elusimicrobiota bacterium | reverse complement strand
AATATCGAGGCCGTCGTTGGCCTCGGGCGCCGCCGGGAACGCGGCGACGAGCTCCTGGACCTGCTTGATCGCCGCCGCGTCGTCCTTGGCGTTGAAGGCGGCCTGGGCGATGCGCAGGTGCGCGACGGGAGCGCCCGCGCCCTTCGGGTCGTTGGCGAGAATCTCGCGGTAGGCCGCCATGGCCTCGCCGTACTTCTGCGCGCGGAACAGCGTGTCGGCGATCTGCGAGCGGGCGAGCGACGCGTCCTTGGCGTTCGGGTAGTCCGCGACGAGCCTCTTCCACAGGTCGATGGCCTGCGTGTAGAAGCGCTGATGGTACGAGCTCATCGCCGCGCGGTACAGCGCCGACGGCGCCTCGGCGGCCTTCGGGTTCTCGCGCGCGAACTTCTCGTAGAGCTGGTAGGAGTCCTCGTAGTTCTTCTGGTTGAACATCGAGTCGGCGATGCCGAGCTCGTTGAGCCCCGTGAACGAGAACGAGGAGGTCGCGACCGCCATCATGTCCTTGAGCTTCTGACGGGCCTCGAGGGCCAAAGTGTCCTCCCCCTTGTACGAATGGCACCAGGCGAGGCCGTCCTGCGCGTAGAACGCCGCGGGGTCGTCGGGATAGACCTTCAAGATCATCTCATAGATGACCGCGGCCTCGTCGACCTGGTTCATCCCGAGGTAGGCTTCGGCGGCGTACAGGTAGCTCATCGACCGCCATTTCGATTTCGACGGCGGAAGATGCCGGAAGATGAACTGATACGAGGTCAGGATCGAGTTGAACGCCTTCTGGTCGTACTGGTTCTTGAGAATGGAGAAGAGCGCTTGTTCCGCGATGTCGGAAGACGGGGCCAGGTCGATGATGCGCTGCAGCGACGACGTCGCCTCGACGTAGCGCTTCAGCGCGATCTGGGCGTTGGCCATGATCAGGTAGACGTTCTTGGCCAGCACGTGGTTCGGGTACTGCGCGACGAAGTTGGAGCCGGTCTGGATCGTCTGCATGAAGTCGCCGACCTGCTGCTGGCACCACGCGAGCTTGAAGTAGGCGAGCGGCGTGATCTTGACCGCGTCGGGATACTGCGTGATCACCTTCGTGTAGGCGAACAGCGCCTCGCGCGTCTGGCCGGAGACGAGGTGCGATTCGGCGATGAAGAACTGCGCGAGGGGCGCGAAGAAGTCCTTCGGGTAGCGGTCGAGTACGGCCTGGAAGTTGGCGCGCGCCTCGACGTAGTCCTTCTTCTGGAAGTAGGACGAGCCGATGCGGAACAGCGCGGAGACCCGCAGCGGGCTCTCCGGGTACAGCGAGATGAAGGTCTGGTACTTCGAGATCGCGCCGTTGTAGTCCTCGGCGAGGAAGAACGAGTCGCCGATGAAGAACTGCGCTTCTTCCTTGAGATCCGAATCTTTATAATCGCGGATCAGGTTCTCGAACGCGGCGGCGGCGAGGTACGCGCGCTTGGACAGGAGGTAGGTCTTGCCGAGGTAGTACTGCGCCTCGGCGGTCTTCACCTGCTTGAGCGCGCGCTCGGCGCCCGCGTAATCGCCCTTGTGCAGCGCGACGATGCCCTGCGCGTACAGCACGACGGATTCCTTCAGGAAGGTCGGGAACGTCTCGCCGAGCAGGAACAGGTTCGCCTCGGCCTGGGAGAACTGCTCGAGCGCCAGGTCGGCGTAGATGATCCCCATCAGGGCTTCGGGGTTGTCGTACGCCTTCGGGTAGCGCCGGTCGACCTCCTTGAACTCCGCGACGGCCTTCTCCCAGTCCTTCTCGTTGTAGGCGACCTCGCCGAGGCGGTACTGCGCGGAGGAGCCGAGCCCGGATTTCTTGTCGCCGAGCACGGACAGGTAGGCCTTGCGGGCGTCCGCGAGGGCCTTCACGGCGGCGGGATTCTTCGGCGCCAGCAGCCGCGCCGAGGAAGTTTTCTTGGCGGAAGCCTCCGCTTTCAGGATGGACAGCGCGTGCTGCATGTACGCCTCGCCCATGAGGAAATCGGCGTCGACGATGCGCGGCGAGCGCGGGAACTGGGCGGTGAAATTCTCGAAGGCCTGGACCACGGCCAGCTTGTCGCGGCCCGTCTCCTGGAACATCTGCGTCGCGGCGTTGAACGCGGCCTCCTCGGCGGCGGCGTCGAAATCGGGCTTCGCCGCGCGGGACGAAACGGCGAGGGTCGACAAGGCCACGGCGATCAGAATTTTTTTCATTCTTCCTATTCCCAGACCGGAGTCGTTTGCTTCGTGGCGGCCTCGTCGGTCAGCTTCTTGACGAGGTCGTCGGGTTGGATTGCGTTGAACTGCCGTCCGTCGCGAAGGCGCACCGAGACGGTGGCCGTCTCGACGTCCTTGGGCCCGAGGATGACCATGTACGGCACCTTTTCCAGGGTCGTCTCGCGGATCTTGTGGCCGATGCGCTCGAAGCGGAGGTCGACCTCCACGCGCAGGCCCGCCGCCTCGAGTTTGGACTTGAGGGCCACCGACGCGGAGTTCTGCTCTTCCGTCAGCGCCAGGATCTTGACCTGAACCGGAGCGAGCCACAGCGGGAAGTTGCCCGCGTAGTGCTCGATGAGGATGCCGAAGAAGCGCTCGACCGAGCCGTACAGCGCGCGGTGGACCATCAGCGGCCGGTGGCGGTTGCCGTCGGCCCCGACGAACTCGAGGTTGAACTTCTTGGGCAGATTGAAGTCGAACTGGACCGTCGAGAGCTGCCACGGGCGCCCGATCGCGTCGATGAGCTTCATGTCGATCTTGGGGCCGTAGAACGCCGCCTCTCCCTTGCAAAGCTTATAGGAGATGCCGCGGCGCTTGAGCACGCTCTCGAGCGCCCCGGTCGCCCGCTCCCACTCGGAGGCCTCGCCGCTGTAATCCTTCGATTTCTCGGGATCCCAGGTGGAAACCTCCATCTCGTACTTCTGGAAGCCGTAGGTCTTGAACACCTCGAACGCGAAGTCCACGCAGCCCTCGACCTCGGACTCGATCTGGTCCGGGGTGCAGAAGATGTGGGCGTCGTCCTGGGTGAAGCCGCGCACGCGCATCAGGCCGTGCAAGGTCCCCGAGCGCTCGTAGCGGTACACCGTGCCGAGCTCGGCGAAGCGCAGGGGCAGGGCCTTGTAGCTGCGCAGGTGGCTCTGATAGATCAGGATGTGGAACGGGCAGTTCATCGGCTTGAGCATGTAGTCGGCCTTCTCGACCTCGATCTCGCCGAACATGCTGTCCTTGTAGAAGCTGGTGTGTCCCGACGTGTGCCAAAGGTTCGCGTTGGCGATGTGCGGCGTGTAGACCATGTCGTAGCCGCGCTTGAGCGCCTCGGAGCGCAGCCAGTCTTCCATGATCAGGCGCATGCGCCCGCCCTTCGGATGCCAGAAGATCAATCCCGGACCCGCAAGGTCCTGGATGCTGAACAGATCGAGGGCCTGGCCGATCTTGCGGTGGTCGCGCTTCTTCGCCTCCTCGAGCATCTTCAGGTGCTGGAAGAGCTGGTCCTTCGTGGGCCAGGCCGTGGCGTAGATGCGCTGCAGCATCGGGTTCTTCTCGTCGCCGCGCCAGTAGGCGCCGGCGACCGCGAGCAGCTTGAAGTGCCGGATCGCCTTCGTGCTCGGCGTGTGCCCTCCGCGGCACAGGTCGGTGAAGGTCGAGTGAGTGTAATGGGTGAGCTTCTGGTCCTTGAACTGCTCGAGGAGCTCCAGCTTGTACGGCTCCCCGCGCTCGGTCCAGTACTTCTTCGATTCCTCGTAGGTGACTTCCTTGCCGGAGAACTCGTGGTTGCCCTCGGCGATCTGGAGCATCTTGCGCTCGATCGCCTTGAAGTCCTCCTCCGTGAAGCGGTGCTCGGAGTCGAAGTCGTAGTAGAAGCCGTTCTCGATCGCGGGCCCGATCGTGAGTTTCGTGCCGGGGAACAGCTCCTGCACGGCCTGGGCCATGACGTGCGCGCACGAGTGGCGCAACGCGTCGAGGGCCTCCGGGGAGTTCGGATCGGCGGCACGCACGATATCGGCTGCTGGCATGTTCAGCGGGGCTCCTGGGGCAAAAAAATGGTGCCCAGTATAGGATTTGAACCTATGACCTCTCCCATGTCAAGGGAGCGCGCTACCACTGCGCCAACTGGGCACGAAGTACGGAACAAAGAACTAGGCGACGGCGTTGATCTTATCATGTCCAGGGCGGGGTAAGCAACTTATGACTAATTTAGCGAGATCGTGTTACGGTTTCAAGGCATATATAGA
>JAHFCD010000301.1 GCA_023249695.1 Elusimicrobiota bacterium | reverse complement strand
CGCCTGCGCGCCCCGTCCGAGCTGCTCGCGTTCGTGCGCGTGGACGGCCCGGCGCCGGACCCGGCGGCGTATCCCTCGCTCGAGGCCCTCGAGTCGTCGGGCGCTTCCGCCTCGTATCGGCGCGCCGAGCTCGGCCGGGCCGGCCTGCTCGCCCTGGCCGACGAGGCGCGCGCGCAGGCGCTCGCGGCGCGCCGCGCGGGCTGGCTCAAGCTCAAGCTGTCCTCCTGGGGCTTCGCGCTCGACGAGCGCGGCGAGGTGGCCGCCGTTTTCCTCGATGAGAAGGAAATGAACAAAGCCGTCGAGGAAGCCAAGGACCCCAAGGATCCGGCCCACGCGTGGGCCTTCCACAAGACGGCGGAGCTGTCCATCGGCCTGGGCGACGACGGCGCCGTCGTCTCGGCGCGCGTCGGCTCGAGGACGATCGCGCTCGGCGGCGGCTCCGCGACGCGCTGGCTCGGAGAGTCCCCGCTCGCGCTCGAAACCGACGCGCAGGGCCGCGTGCGCCGCGTCTTCACGGACAAGAAATCGCTGGCGGAGAAGGCCGGGGGCTGGTGGGTCGAGGACGCCTCGGGCCGGGTCTGGAAGAACACGGACCAGGAATTCGCCCCGACGACGCGGCCGGCGCGCTGGATCGATCCCGAGAACGGCTTCAGCGTGAGCCTCGGGCGCGAGCTCAACGAGGCGCGCCTCGAGTCGGCGCGCGCCGCGGCGACCGCGGCCCGCCATTGGGCCTATTCCCCCGGCCAGTGGCCCGACCTGGTCTTCGAGCTTCCCCGCGGCGTCGTCCAGATTCCGATCGAGCTGATCACGGGGCGCGACCCGAACCAGCACGGCTATCTCGGCCGGGCCTACGCTCGCCGCGGCGAGGGCGGGGCCACGGTCCGGCGCGGACCGGGCGGGACTTTGCTCCACGCGATCGACGTTCTGGGCATACTTCCCGACCCCGTTCAGCGCTACTTCGATCCGAGCCAGTTCCCGGCGATCGTGGACAACGACGGCGCGCTCAATCCGGGGGCCTCCCAGCACGAGCTCGACCCGCGCACGGTGGACGGACGGCTGAACCTCGTGTTCGGGTCGGGCGCGTTGATGCGCGAGGCGCGCTGGGCGCAGGAAGACCGCGAGGCCTCGCGCGCCGAGGCGCTGGCGGCCTTCCGCGGAGGCGCGCGGCGCGACACGCTCGAGACCGTCCGCGGCCGCGCGGGCAGCTACGCCGAGGCCTTCACCCGGGGCGAGACGGGGCGCGCGGCCTTCCTCGCCGCTCTGGCCGAGCTTGGGCTCGGCGCCGGTACCGACGGCGGCTCCCTCTCGGCCGATCCGCGCCGCGCGGCCGTGGACCGCGTCGTGATGAACTACCTTCTCGAGCTCGGCGCCGAGGGCCAGGACGCGCGCCTGCGCCTCTACGAGGAAGAGCTCAAGAAGCTCGACGCCCGCCCCGCCGCGAAGGCGGAGGGCTTCGACGCCGAGATCGCCGCGGCGCAGGCCTCGCTCTCCGCGGCCCTCGCCGCGAGACGCGCCGCCGACGAGGCGCTGAAGGCCCTCGCGCCCAACATGCCCGGCGAGTCCCCCCTCGCGCGGCGCTTGGCCTCCCTCTAGCGCGGCCAAGCGCGGCGCCGTCGCCGGGCCAAATACTACAATCTCGCATGGATCTCGCCGCGCTGTTCGGCCCGGAAGGCGCTTTGGCCCGCGCGCGCAGCGGCTGGGAGCCCCGCCCTCCCCAGGAGGCCATGGCCGGCGCGGTGTGGCAGTCGCTCGAGCAGGGCGGCGATCTGGTCGTCGAAGCCGGGACCGGCGTCGGGAAAAGCCTGGCGTATCTCCTGCCCGCGGCCCTGTGGGCGGCGACGCGCGACCGGCGCGTGATCGTCTCGACGCACACGCGGGCGCTGCAGGAGCAGCTCCTCAATCACGAGCTCCCGACCGCGGTGCGCGCGATGGCGGCTCTCGGGCTGCCGCTGCGCTACGCGATGCTGATGGGCGCCGATAATTATCTGTGCGTGCAGCGCCTCGCCCGGCTGCGAGCCCGTCCGGACGCCGTGTCCGAGGCCGGGAAGGAGACGCTGGAACGCCTCGACGCCTGGACGCGCGACGCGCAGTCCGGCCACCGCTCGGCGCTGCCGGAGCTCGTGCCGCAGAACCTCTGGGACCGCCTCGCGCGCGACACCGACCTGTGCATGGGACCGGGAGGCCCGTATTGGGACCGCTGCCTGTGGCGGCGCGATCGCGAGCGCGCCGATCGCGCGCACATTCTGGTCGTCAATCACGCGCTGCTGCTGTCCGGCGCGCGCCTGCCCCCGTCGGACGCGATGATCCTCGACGAGGCCCACAATCTCGAGGACGCCGCGGCCGCGCGCTACGGCGCGACGGCGAGCCTCCATCACGCGGTCTCGCTGACGGAGGAGGTGCGGACCGCGGCGAAGCTGTACGCCGACGACGCGCTCGCGACGCGCGCCGACGAGGCGATCTCGGATATCGCGGGCTTCCTCGAGACGATCGCCAAGGACAACGGCCTCAAGGAGGCCGACGAGGAGAATCAGGGCAAGCTGCTCGAGAGCGCGCCCGACGCCCCGCCCGCGGGGCTCGTCGCGCTCGACAAGGCCCTGGCCGAGGCCGCCGCGGCGGCGGTGGGCCGTCCGGACGAGACCGAGATGCGGCTGCTCCACGCGCGCGTGGCGCAGTACGGGCACAGCCTGATGGCCGTGCTCAAGCCCGACTCGTCGGCGACCGCCCGGTGGGTCGCGTGGCCGCGCACGGGGCCGGAGCTGCGCGCGGCCCCGCTCGACGTCGGCCGTCGCCTGGCCGAGGGCCTTTTCTCCCGCGGCATCCCGTCCATCTTGACGTCGGCGACCCTCTCCACCGGCGACGGGCTCAAGGACTTTAAATTGCGCGTGGGGCTTCCCGAGGCGCGGGAGCTGGTGCTCGATTCCCCGTACGATTACTCGACCCAGGCCGCCTTCTGGGCGATGGAGGGCATCCCGGATCCCAAGGACGAGGAGGCCCACGTCGCGGCCGTGACCCAGGCCTGCGCGGACATCGTCGCGCGCGTGCCGGGCGGCGTCTTTCTTTTATTCTCGAGCTGGAGGCTCCTGAAGAGAGTCCACGGCCTGCTGCGGAAAAAAATCACGCATCGCCCCGTCTGGGCCCAGGGAACGGCGGGCCACGAGGCCTTGGTGCGCGAGTTCGAAAACGCCGGCGACGCCGTGCTCCTGGGCGTGGACACCTTCTGGCAGGGCATCGACGTGCCGGGCGAGGCGCTGTCGTGCGTCGTCATGGTCAAGCTGCCGTTTCCGAACGTGTCCTCGGCGCTGGAGGAAGCGCGGCGGCGCTGGCTCGACGAGAACGGCCGCGAGTATTTCAAGGATTGGTCCCTGCCCCGGGCCGTCATGAAGTTCCGCCAGGGCTTCGGCCGCCTGATCCGCACCTCGACCGACCGCGGCGCCGTGATCTGCCTCGACTCGCGCGTGCTCAAGAAGGGCTATGGCAAGGTGTTCCTGCGCTCCCTTCCGCCGTGCCGGAAGATCGGCAGCCTCGACGAGCTCGAGAAGTTTTTCAGCTAGCCTCGGCGAGCCTTCGCGAGCTTGGCCCGGATGTAGTCCCCCGCCCGCACCGGCGGATGCTTGGCGGGCCGCCGCGCGTCCGCGCAGGTCGGCAGGCACGCGATCAGCGCGTCCGCGTTCGGCGCGTGGAAATACGCCAGGGACAGGCGGTCCCCCGCGGACGCGCCGCGCGGCGGGTTCACGACGCGGTGCGGCGTCGACACCCAGCGGTCGTTGCACCAGCGGGCGGTGAGGTCTCCGATGTTCACGAGAAACGCGCCCGCGACGAGCGGCGCCGGCGCCCAGCGGCCCCCGCGCCCGCGAATCTCCAGGCCGCGGCCCTCCGCGGACAGGATGGTCAGGCTCACGTAATCGGTGTGCGCGCCCGCGCGCAGCTGGCCGGGAAGGGGCGGGACGGCCTGGGCCGGGTAATAGCGCGCGCGCAGGCGGCTTTCGTGGCGGTCGAACTTGTCGGCGAACCAATCCTCGGGCAGGCCGAGCGCCGCCGCGAACAGGGACTGCAGCTCCCCGGCCACGCGCTCCACCTCCCGGGAGTAGCGCGTCCAGGCGGGCTTCAGCGCGCGCGGACGCGCGGGCCACGGGTTCGGGCCGCCCCGGCCGTCGAGCGGGCCGATCTGGAAGGACTCGTTGAGATCGGGAGGCGTGCGCCGCCCGAGGCTGTAGGAC
>JAHFCD010000300.1 GCA_023249695.1 Elusimicrobiota bacterium | reverse complement strand
GTTGTAGAACCGGTCGGCGCCGTTGGGCGACCAGGCGCGGTGCACCTCGATGACCAGGTCGCCCTTGGTCGTGGAGATCTTGGCCTTGAACACCTCGGGGGCCTTCTCGGTCGCCTTCTCGGGCGAAAGGAGGGCGGGGTTCGCGGCGGCGGCGGGCATGGTCGAGGCCGGGGCGGCGGCGGGGGCGGGGGCGGCGGTTTCGGGGGTTTCGGTCTTCTTGTCGCAGGCGGCAAGAACGAAGGCGGCGGAGACGAGGAGGAGGGGGAGGAGGTTTTTGTTCATGGGGCCGAGTCTAACAGATTCCGTGGGGTCATTTCCACGGTACAATACGGGCGTGACTCCTCAAGAATACGCCGTTTGGCGCCGCGATAAGACGCCCCATTTCCTGCTGGATGTCCGCCAGCCGGAGGAGCATGAGACAGCGCGGATCTCGGGCGCGGTGCTGATCCCGCTCGCGGAGCTCCCCGGCCGCCTGGGCGAGCTACCGATGAACCTGCCGCTGGTCGTGATGTGCCATCACGGCATGCGGTCGGCCCATGCGGTGCATCATTTGCGCGAGGCGGGCTATGAGGCCCTCAATCTCGCCGGCGGCATCGATAGCTGGTCCCGGGAAATCGACCCGAAAATTCCTCTTTACTGAGAAATAATAAGGGAAAAACATAAGGTTAACAAAGGGCCCAGGGGCCTTTACTTTGGGCCGGAGAGGGGCTACGCTTTGGTCGTGAAGGTTCTCTCGCTCGACGATCGCACGACGGCATTCGCCTTCCGCGGCGTGCTCTCCCTGGCGATGACCCTCATGCTGGTTCACAGCCAGCGTCAGGAGCAGGCGCTCGAGTTCGCGCCGTTCCTACTCGCCGCCTTCCACCTCTTCACGAGCGTGGTTCTGTGGAAAACCCCGGATCCCCGCCTCAATTCGGCGCTCGCGCACTGCGCCGCCTTCCTGTGGGACATCGGCGTCGTCGCCAGCCTCATGTTCTTCAGCGAGGGCTTCGACGACGAGCTCTACATGATGTTCTTCCTCATCATGTTCATGTCGGCGCTGATGACGCGAGTCGGTTACAGCTTCCTGATCGGCACGGTCGCGAGCCTGCTCTACGCCGGGCTGTGGTCCAAAGGCAAGGTCGCCGTGGATCTGCCCCTGACCAACCTCCTTCTGCGCTTCGCCTTCTTCCACATCGTGGCCTTCTTCACGGCGGTGATGGCGGAGAGGGTGCGCAAGAAGGACGAACGGGTGCAGACGCTCGAGATGCGCTTGGCGCTCGGCAAGCTCGCCAACGGCGGCTGGGGGATCAACCTCGCCGACGACCTCGATCCCGAGGTCGCCAAATCCGTCCACGCGGTCAATACGGTGATGGATAACCTCGCGCGCGCGCTCGAACGCGTCGTGGCGCAGAACGAGCAGCTGCGCGACGCGGCCGGCCAGGCCTTGATGCAGCTCGCGCACGAGAAGGAACGCCTCGAGGCCCAGGCTCCGAGCCGCCGGACCCCCGTCGAGTGAGCGAGCCGGCGCTCGAGCCGCCCGGTCGCCCGTTCTTCCAGCGCGCCAGCGGCGCCGCGATCCTCGCCGTCGACTGGCTTTGCTTCGGCCTCGAGTGGGAGCTGGGCCCGCTGTCCCTCGCGGCGATGAGCGCCGCCGCGTTCGTCGTGACCTACGCCGTCGTCTGGAAGGTCCAAACCCGCTTGGGCGGCGACGACGCGCGCCGGGCGCATGGCAAGGCCTTCCTCGGGGCGCTCGCGGCGGGCGTTCCCTTTCCGGTCACGGGAACCGTGGTGGGCGGAACGATCCTGGCGTTGTCCGGGCTCAGAGCGCCGCGGCTGCGGCGCTAGCGGGCGCGTCGAGCCAGCGGAACTTCCAGGTCAGGTTGAAGCCGCGCTTGCAGGCCTCTTCGATGAAGGGCTCCGGCGGCACGCCGATCTCGACGGGATAGGCGCCGGGCTTGATGCGGCCCCGCCCGTCGGCCGCCATC
This sequence comes from Elusimicrobiota bacterium, assembly GCA_023249695.1. GTDB lineage: Bacteria > Elusimicrobiota > Elusimicrobia > UBA1565 > UBA9628 > GWA2-66-18. The sequence continues at coordinate 2,260 of JAHFCD010000300.1, read as the reverse complement.
TGCGCCACGATCGACGCGGGCCAGCCGGTCGTGCGCATCATCGCGGTCATGCCGGTCGCCTTGTCGGCGCGGTCCACGAGGCTGTGGACGATCTCCGCGGGCCGCCCGTCCTTGAGGCCCCGCACGATGTTGTGGATGACCACCATGTCCTCGTCGCCAGGCCGATGAAAGTGGCGGCGGAACAGCTTGGCCGCGATCTCGCGCGGGGCCACCTTCACGCCTTTGCGCACCTCGAGGGCTTTGTCGTCGAAGAAGCCCATCGCGGCCATCGCGTTGATCACCGCGATGTGGCCCGGATAGCGGATCAGCTTGTTGTCCATCGTCCTGACCTTGCCCGCGTAGGTCTCGGCCAAGGTGGAGAGGCCGCCGGCCGCGTGCGCGGCCTCGCAGCGCCCGAGGGTCGGCAGGTCGATGATCTCGGTCTCCGAGAGGCCGGGGATCTGCACGAGCTTGCCGTCGCGCAAGGCGGTCGCCGGAGCGACGTACTCGTTGATCAGGCCGTGCTCGGAGAAGGTGAGCATGTAGTTCATCGGCGGCGCCGGCTTCTGGGGCAGGCCGCCGTCGCGGATGAGGACCTCGTCCACCGTGTCCAGCATGGACATCGCGTGCACGGCCAGGGTCGAGATCATGCCCGGGCCCAGGCCGTTATCGGGCAGCACGGAAACGCCGGCCTTGACGGCGAGAGGGTGCAGCGCGATCTCTTTTTTGACGATGTCCGTGTTGCCGCCGAGATCGACATAGTGCACGCGCGCGGCGATCGCGGCCTTGGCGAGGGGGAGGTTGAGAAAGTAGGGAACGCAGGAGACCAAGGCGCTGTAGCCCTGGAGGGCCTTCTTCACCGCGGCGGGATTTCCGGCGTCGAGGCGCTTGAACTTGGCCCGGCCTTTGGAGACCTTGGCGAGGAACGCCTTCGCCGACGCGAGGTTCGCCTCGGACATGTCGCACAGCGCGACCTCGGTCACGGCGGGGTTGCGGAGCATGTCGTAGGCGCAGGCGCGCCCTTGGAAACCGGAGCCGAGGATCAGGAATCTCATGCGGCTATTTTAGCACGGCCGGTCAGCAGGGGAGCAGGCGCTCGATCATCGCGACGAGGTCGTCGATATGGACGGGCTTGGCGAGGTACTCGACGGCGCCCATGGCGCGCACCGCGCTCTGGAGGAAATGGGCCTCGGAAGGGTAGGCCGTCATGACGACGACGGGAATCGCCCGCGTCGCCTCGTCGGCCTTGAGCGCCTTGATGACCTCGATCCCGTTGAGGCCCGGCAGCATCATGTCGAGGAGGATCAGGTCGGGCTTGAGGGCCTTCGCCTTCTCGAGGCCGTCCTTGCCGTCGTAGGCGTAGGTCACGTCCCACCCCTTCTTGGTGAGGACATAGGAGTAGACCTGCTGAAGGTCGACGTCATCTTCGACGCTGAGGATCCGGGGCACGCGGACAGTGTACATTTCTTGCGTCGCGCGAAAAAAAGTTGTCCCCGGCGCTTCCAACGTTGGAAGCGCCGGGGACGGCTTGACGGACGCCGTTTAGGCGTCGGAGGGCTTGGCGGGGCCGGCGATCGCGGCGCGGACGCCGCGGTAAAGACCGATCAGAAACGCGATCCCCGTCAGGTTCATCAGGAGCGCTCCGGCGACCCAGGCGAGCTGGACGAAGCGCGCGAGCAGGAACGCGCCCGCGGCCTTCGCCGTCGGACGGCCGGTCTCGGGCGCGGCCTCGTCCATCGCGGGCTTGAGGCCGGAAACGAGGCGGTCGAAGAATGCCTTCGACCCTTCGGACGACTTCTCCCAGCCGTCGATCAGGCCCTTCGTGAACAGCGCGGCCTCGGAGTCCGGCTTGGCCTCGCGCAGCGCGGCCGCGGCGAAGGCGAACGGCGAGCGGATCAGGCCGATGACGGCGCCGAGGGCCACGGAGAGGATGAACTCCGCCGCCTGGACGAGCCCGGTGGGCACCCAGATCGCGGACAGCCAGACGCCGTTCCAATAGGTCTTCTTCAGCCAATAGGACGCGTGGCTCTTCAGGTTCGAGCGGAACTTGGTGTCCTCGTGCCAGAAGCCGGCCACGTCGTGGAAGGCCTCCATCGAGTAGGAGAAGGAGGTGCCGAAGCCGCGCAGGCCTTTCCAGACCCAGCTCGGCAGGTGCATCAGGAGGAACGGGCTCACGGCGGCGGCCAGACCGAGCGTGCCCCAGCCGACCCAGCCTCCGAGGAAGCCGGCCCAGACCGCGCCGACGGCCGCGGACGCGCCGAGGGCGCCGAAGAATGCGCCG
>JAHFCD010000299.1 GCA_023249695.1 Elusimicrobiota bacterium | reverse complement strand
GGGAACGCCTCGCGCAGCTCGCGATTGAGCTTCAGCTGCTCGCTCCGGCGGGCGCGGCTGGCCGGCAGCACGTCCTCGTACGGCAGCGCCGAGCAGGAGAAGACGAGGCCCTTGGGCCTGCGCGCGCCGGCGAGCGTGAGGCTCAGGTACTGCATTCCGACCATGCCGCCGTAGCTTTGCGCGATCATGAAGAAAGGCTCGTCGCGCGGGATCACCTTCTCGATCACGGCGAGATAGTCGCGCGCCTGGCTGTCCGAGGAGAACCAGCGCGCTATCCCGTCCGCGTCGATCGCGGGGTCGTTCATGTCGAGGGGGACGCTCTGGCCGTCGGTCCCGCGCTGGTCCACGAGGAGGACGCGGTAGGACCGAAGGAGGTGGCGGAAGCGGTCGAGGGCGCCGTTCTTCGGAGAGGCGGGGTTCTCATAGTCGAAGTCGAGCGGCCGGTACGCGCTGCTGGGGATGCCCGGGCCGCCGTTGATCACGACGATGACCGGGCGGGACGGGTCGTCGGGGGCGCAGCCGTGGGCGGGGAGCAGGCGGTAGAAAATCGGGATCGTCTTGGAGCCGAGCGGGTCGGCGTGATCGAAGGGCGCGTCGACGAAGCCGCGGCGTTCGCGGGCATGACGCAGAACGCCGGGATCCACGGCCTTGTACGGGAACGCGGCCGGCTGGTTTTTAGTCATGGTTTAAGTTTGCCTCTCCCGGGAGCGCGCGTCAAGCCCGCACGACGCGCCAGAGGCGCGCCGAGCGCGAGCGCGGGTTCTCGCGAATCTCCTCCGGCGAGGCCCTGCGCGGCTCCGCGGGCAGGGCGGTCCAGAGGCCCGACGCCGCCTGCTCGCGCAGGGACGCCGCGACGAGCGCCTCCTCTCCGGAGTGGAAGGTCAGGAAGGCGACGCGGCCGCCGCGGCGCATCAGCGACGGCAGGTCGCGGAGCAATTGCGCCAGCGCCTCGCGCTCGGAGTTGACGGCGATCCGCAACGCCTGGAAGGTGCGCGCGGCCGGATGCTTGGCGGAGGGGTCCTTCTTGACGAAGCGTCCCGCCCCCAGGCCCTTGGCGACGCCGACCGCAGAGGCGAGCTCGGCCGTCGTTTTCGGGGCGCACCCCGCGGCGGCGAGCCCGGCCAGCGCCTTCGCGATCGCCGCGGCGTCCGGCTCGTCGCCGTACCGCGCGAGGGCGTCCGCGATCTCGCTTTCGGCGGCGGCCGCGAGCCATTCGGCCGCGGTCCGGCCGCTGGAGCGGTCCATGCGCATGTCGAGCGGCCCATCCGTCTTGAACGACATCCCGCGCTCGGGGCGGTCGAGCTGCATCGACGAGACGCCGAGGTCGGCGAGCAGGGCGTCCACCCCGTCGAGCCCAAGCTCCCGCAGCGCGCGCGCCGCGCCCGCGTAGTTGCCGTGGCGGGCGACGATCTTCACGCCGCCGTCGCGCAGGCGCTTCTCGGTGCGCGCGAGCTCCTCGCCGTCGCGGTCGAGCCCGATGACGGTTCCCGCGGGGCCCGCCGCCCGGGCGAGCTCGGCGGCGTGGCCGCCCCAGCCGAGCGTGCAGTCGAGGACCGACGCGCCGGTCAGGGGCCCGAGCGCCTCGAGGATTTCGGCGACCATGATCGGCAGGTGGGCGCCCGCGGGCGTCGAGCCGCGGGCCTTCGCCTTGGCGATCGCGTCGGGATCCGCCTCGAGCTCCTTGTACTTCTGCTCGAAATTCTTCGGGTGCGTGCCGCCGTAGCGCTCGCGCCGGCGGTAGGACGCGAGGACCTTCGCGATCGGGATGTCGGCGGGCGCCAGGTCGTACTCGAGCAGGCGCCGCGCCTCGACCCATTTGACCTCGTCATGGTCCACGAGCTTGATCTCGCCGGTGAACTTCACGACGACCAGGGCGATCAGCTCGATCTCTCCGAAATCGTAGACGTGTCGCGCGCGGGCGGCCTCGTCGCCGATGACGGCCTCGATGCCGAGCTCCTCGCGCAGCTCCCGCGCCAGCGCCGCTTGCGGCGTCTCGCCTTCCTCGATGCGGCCGCCGGGGAACTCCCACTTGCCCTCGTGCTTGCGGCCCGGCCCGCGCCGCGCGAGCAGCACGGCGCCCGAGCGAAAGATGACGCCGGCGCAAACGGGAATCACGCTGGGTTCCATGTCCAAGATTCTATCCAAATTCACTACACTGGAACGATGAACGCAGCCTCCCAGCGCGCGATCGCCGCCGTGATCATCCTGAACCTCGCGGTGTTTCTCGGCGTCGTCACGTTGCCCGCCTTCCAGGCCGCGCATCACCATTGGATCTTTCCGGTCCTCGCGGTCCTGTTCACGGCGCAGTGGGCCTTGACCTTCGTTCCGTCCCCGGCCGACAAGCTCGTGGAGCGGGCGGCGCTTCGCGCGAGCGTCGTCTCGATGCTCGTGTTCCTGCTCGTCATGGGCATCGCCCGTCACGCGACCATCCTCGCCTGCTTCGACCGTTGCTCCTTCAAGCTCGCCGCCGCCGCGGCCATCGCGGGAGGCGTGTTTCTCGGCCAGTCATGGACGCGAAGCGAGGGCTTCTGGAATCCGCTGCGCGCGAGCCTCGCGGCGACCGGCGCCTGGCTGTGGGCTCTGTCCCTCGTCCTGCGCGGGCTCAATCTCGCGCCGTGGCTTTCCGACCTGGGCTTCGTGATCCTCGCCTTGCTGTTCTGGCTCGGCCGCGACCGCGCCGTGTTCCTGATCGCCTCGGCCGGCATCCTGATCGCGCTCGCCGTGCGCGCGACGGCCAACGAGTACGCGATCATCGGCCTCGGCGTGCTCTCGAGCGTCGCGCTCCCGCTGTGGGCGGCGCCGAGGGTCGAGGCGTTCATCGCGAAGCGGAAGGCCCTGTCCCCGCCGGCGGCGGCCGCCGGCGGGGGTCCCGGCCGCAAGGCCCTGACGGGCGCCGTCGCGGCCGCCGTTCTCGCGGTCATCGTCTATTTCGTCGTCGGGCCGCTCCTGCTGGTCACGAACCCCGCGAAGCGGCGCGCGCATCTGCTCGCGGCGGCGCCGGCGCGGGCCGAGCGGGACCCGAAGACGCTGTCTCCGCTCGCCGCCCGCCTGCGGGCGCACGTCGTTATGCTGTCCCGGACGATCGGCGAGCGGGACGCGTTCACGCCGAAGGGCCGCGAGCGCGCGCGCGACTACGTGGCCGCGCGCCTCAAGGAGGCCGGCTACGCGCCGAAAACCCTTCCGTACGAGTCGCGCGTGATGCCGGCCGTCGCGGACGGCACGAGCTTCCAGAACGTCGAGGCGCTCCTGCCCGTGCGGTCGCCCGACCGCCGCGGCGCCTGGGTGATCGGCGCCCATTACGATTCGGCTCCCGGTACCGCCGGCGCGGACGACAACGCCAGCGGCGTCGCCGTGCTCCTCGAGGCCGCGCGCCTGCTCCGGGAGCGCAAGCCCGGCCGCGAGGTGCGCTTCGTCGCGTTCGGCACCGAGGAGCCGCCCGCGTTCGGCTCGCGCAACATGGGCAGCTGGCATTATGCTCTCGGCCTGAAGGACGGCGGCGTCGCCGTGCACGGCGTCATCGTCCTCGAGATGCTCGGGTTCTACAACTCGCGCCCGGGCTCGCAGCTCTACCCGCCGTTCATGCGGCTGTTCTTCCCGGACCGGGGGCCCTTCGTCGGCGTCGTCGGGAACATCCGCAGCCGGGCCCTGCTCGGCGCGTTCGGCGCCGCCTGGAGGCGGGTCTCGCGTTTTCCGCTGACCGTCACGGTTCTGCCGGGGCCTTTCGCGAGCCTCGCGCTGTCGGATCAGCTGAGCTTCTGGGGCCAGGGCTTCCCGGCCGTGATGCTCTCCGACACGGGCTTCTACCGCAACGCGAACTACCACGAGGCGTCGGATCTGCCCGAGACGCTCGACTACGAGAAGATGGCCGAGGTCGCGACCGCGCTCGTGGACGTGGTCGCCGAAGAGTAAGGCTTCTCGCCGTGCCCCTTGACGAAATTCCGTGGCTGGTTACACTCACGGGATGAACGCGAGGGCCGTCTGTTTAGCGGCTTTGTTCTCGGCCGTATGCCTGCCTGCCGCGGCCTTGGACGCGGAGAAGCAGAGGAACATCCTCGACTACGGTCTTTGGAATCACCGCGTGCAGGGGCTCTACGACCTCGGCGAGGAGGGGCCGGAAGCGCTGCCGCTGCTCGTCTACGCCTCCGACGACGCCGACTGGCAGATTCGCCTGACCGCCGTGCATTTCATGGGGAAGCTCGGCCCTCTCGCGGCCGTGGAATTGGGCGAG
>JAHFCD010000298.1 GCA_023249695.1 Elusimicrobiota bacterium | reverse complement strand
GGAGTTGTTGATCCGCTCGCAGACGTTGAAGATCATGTCGACGTTGGCGTTGGCGATCTTTTCGAAAGGAAGCGGGGTCTCGTTCATGTCGAAGAACGTGACCTTGTGGCCTTTCGACTCGACGGCTTTCTGGATGTTGCGGCCGACGGAGGTGAGGTCGGAGTGGACCGCGCCCTCTTCTCCGCCCTCGGCGTCGAAGATGTTGCAGAGGATGCCGACGTGGAGGGACTTCTTGTCGAAGCCCGTGCCGCGAACCTTTTCGATTCGGGCGGATTGCAGGATGCGGCGGCGGGAGACCTGCGCGGCGCCGAAGCGGTTCTTGCGGCGGGTCTTGCCGAGCGAGGAGGTCGAGTCGAAGCGCACGATGTTGATGGAGACGCCATGGATCGCCTCATCGAGGTTTTCTTCGGCTTCGGCGTAGGTGTCGCCGCGGCCGACGACCCAGCCGATCGTCTCGAAGCCTTCCGGGGGGACGAGGACGGCGTCGCCGGGCTCTTTTTGCACGGCGATCTCGAGGACGCGGAGCGGGTCGGGCTTTTCCTGGGGGAGGGTGACGCCGGTGACGACGCCGGAGTATTCCGGGATCAGGTAGCGGCCGACGAGGTGGCAGCGGGGTTCCTTGAGGCGCTTGGGGTGGCAGGGCTGGCCGATCGCGATGCGGGCGGCTTCCTCGATGACGTCGACTTCCCAGATCGTCTTGATCCAGTCGTAGAGGTAGTCGCCGCCCATGCGGGCGTTGATCTCGACGAGCTTGGGGCCGGCGGCGGTGATCTTGGCTTCGAGATGGAGGGCGCCGTTGGTCAGGCCCAGGGTCTTGACGACCTCCTTGGCCATCTTCAGGGTGTCGGAGAGGTCGCGCTCCTCGTGACGAGACGGCATCGCGTCGCCGGTCTCGACGAAGAAGGGCTCCTTGGTCGGGAAGTTGTCGTTGAAGGCGTGGAATTTGATCTCGCCGTTCTGCACGAGCAGGTCGACGTCGATCTCGGCGCCGTCCATGAATTCCTCGACGAGGATGTCGGTCCCGTACTTGTAGATGGGATCGAAGGCCGGGGTCATGTTGGTCTTGATGTAGTCGAGGGCCTTCTTGGCCTCGTCCAGGGTGTCGAGCTTGACGACGAACTGCGACTTCACGCCCCAGGCGGGCTTGAGGACGAGAGGGAAGCCGATGCGCGCCGCGGCCTTCTCGAGGTCGGAGTGGCTCTTGATCAGCGCCCAGGCGGGCTGGTACTTGGCGAGCTTGGCGTTCTCGAGGGTCTGGCGGGTCAGGTATTTATTGCGCGCGTTGAGCGCGGCGGCGGGCGTGTGGCCGATCCAGCCGAAGCGCTGGGCCAAAGTCGCGCACAGGGGGACGGCGTTTTCCCAGAAGGTGATGACGCCGTCGATCTTCTGCGCCTTGACGAGCTCCTCGACCTTGGCCACGCACGCGACCTCGTCGAGCGGATCGCACTCGATGAAGCCGTCGGTGAGTTTGCTGACCCAGTTTTCCTCGGAGGATATCAGGATCATCTTCGAGCCCAGCTCCTTGAGGCGCTGGTAGATGAACTTCTTCTTCGGATTCGGAGAAGAGATGACGAGGATGGTTTTATTCTTGAGGTCGGCGACGGGATCGACGGCGGCGGGCTCGGCGTGATTCATGGCCCATAGTGTAAAGCATTCACCGCCGCGAATCAAATCGCGATTTCCCGTCGGCGCGGCGGCGGACGATCGGCCCCGCTCCCGTGGGCCCTTTGACCCTGTCGCGCGGAGCCGCGAACAGTCATCCTAGGTCCATGGAACAGACCCGCTCGAGCCGCGCATGGACCTTGGCCGCCGTCGCCGTTTTGGCGCTGACCGTCGGCGTCATGGCGCGCCGGTCGGTCGACGTCCCCAAGCTCGCCGACGAGGAGCTGCATGACGCGGTCGCCGCGCCGATGGCGCCCGTCGTGATGGGGGCCGTGCGCGTGGTCCAGCCGAACACGAGCTATTTCGCCAGCCCCTCCGGGCGCCGCGCCGAGGCCGAGGCCGCGCTGATGTCCTCGCGGGCGCCCAAAAGCGCCAAGGCGACCGCCGCCCGCGCCGCGCGCCTGCGCCGCCGCGCCGCGGCCGACGCCGTCACTGTCCGCTAAGCGGAACCTTTCCGGGCGGGCCGGTGTCACAGCCGGATGGAAAACGCGAAGAGCCCTCTCGACGGCCTGACGGTCGCCTCGCCGTGCGCGGTGTCGTGGGATTCAATGACGGGCACGGAGCGCGTGCGCGACTGCGCGCAATGCCGCCTGCGCGTCTACAATCTCTCGGCGATGACGCGGCCGGAGGCCGAGAGCCTGATCGCGGAAAAGGAAGGCCGCTTGTGCGTGCGCTTTTACCGGCGCGCCGACGGGACCGTGATCACCCGGGACTGCCCGGTGGGCCTGCGCGCCGCGCGCCTGAAGCTCGCGCGGATGGCGGGGGCCGTCCTGGCGCTGGTCGCGGTGCTCGCCGCGGGACTGGGGCTGCGCCGCCGCCCGGCTCCGCCTCTGATGGGCAAGCCCGGGCCGATGACGGCGATCATGGGCGGCATGTCGTCGCAGGGGCGCATGATGATCGGCGAGGCCGTGGCCCTTCCGGCGGACGGTCAGTAGATCGGCTTGAGGCGGGCGAGGCCGGCCTCGAGGCGGGCCTGGAAGGACTTGTCGAGGACGTCGGCGCAGACGGCGTAGCGGATCAGGGGCTCGGGGCGGCCGTCCGCGCCCGTCGCGGAGAAGTGGACGCCGACGATGCCGGTCTCGGTGATCACGGCGCGGTTGAAGGCCTCGTGGCGGTTCTCGGCCGGGAGCGCGCGGCCGAAGGCCGACGCGGGGACGTGCCACAAGGTGAAGAAGCCGGCCTCGGTCGCGCAGGCGGGTCTTAATCCCGCGGCCTTCAGCCGCGGGATCAGGTAGGCGAGGCGCTTCTCGTACAGGCCGCGGATCTCGTCGAGGGCGCTCTTCGCGGATTTTTCATCGGAGAAGAAATCGCCGTAGGCGGCCATCACGCCCGGGACCGGGCCGGAGTCCGTGTTGCCCTTGACCAGGGCGAAATCCTCGACGAAATCCTTCGAGCCGACGAGCGCGCCGAGGCGCGCGCCGGGATCGTTGTAGGACTTGCTCACCGAGTACAGCTCGAGCCACTCGAGATCGGGGTGGTCCTTCGCGATGGAGGCCAAGGTCGAGTGCGTGCCGGCCGCGGCGAGGCCGGCGTAGGCGCCGTCGTTGACGAGGCGCATCTTTTTCTCGAGGCAGAGCCCGATCAGCTCCTTCCAATCGGCCGCGGACGCGCCGACGGCCGCGGGGTTGCCGGGGCGTATGACGAAGACGAGGTCGGCGCGGTCGGCGCCGTCCTTCTTCAGCGCCGCCTTCAGACGCGCGACGTTCAGGCGCATGTTGTCGGAGCTGGCCAGCGGCCACACTGTGCGCTTCGCCCCGAGATAGGAATCACTCCAGGTGCCGATCACGTCGTAGGCGGGCAGGTTCGAGGCGACGCGAAACGAGGCGCGCCGCGCCTTGTCGGGGAGGTGGAGGGCGCAGGCGAGCGGGATCAAGGCGCTCGCGGTCTTGATGCCCGCGATCGGCAAGGCGCGCAGGCCGGGGTATCGCGCGACGTCGATGCCGCCGTGAAGGGCGACCATGCCTTCGGCGAAGCGGTTTAAGTTCTTGTCCTCGGCGTAAGTGTGGAAGTCGTAGCCGGGGTCCTGCGCGTATTTGGCCTTCAGCGCGCGGATCTCCGCGGGCGGAACGCCGTCCGGATTGCCGAGCGACAGGTTCAGCGGCTCCAGGCCCGTCCGCTCCTTGTAGTCGCGGATCAGGACGTAGATGAGCTGGAAAAGGTTGATCCCCGCCGGCGGTATGAGCCGCATGCGGGGATCATAGCGGATTCAGTACGCGTCGTTGAAGCCCGTGGGGTCCTTTTCGGCGCCCTTCTCGTCGTAGGAGTCCGTGCCCTTGACGTTGTTGCCGTTGCCGTTGTTGTCCTTTCCGCCGCCGGAGCCGGTCGAGGTCGCGCCGGTGTTGGCCGCCGCGCCGCCGCTGTAGCCGCCGCTGCCGCCGGTGCCGGGGTTCGGCGGAGGCAAGGTGTCCTTGGGGCCGATCTGGACGCTGGGAGCGCGGCCGACGTCGAGGGCCTTGCGCCGGCTCATCACGATCTCGCCGGCGTCCGTGGTGTGGGTGCGCGCCTCCTCGGCCTTCTCGTATTTAGGAAGCTGGCCCGTCGTGCGGATCAGGGCGCCGGGCTTGGTGAAGTTGGG
>JAHFCD010000297.1 GCA_023249695.1 Elusimicrobiota bacterium | reverse complement strand
GACGACGGCGACAGGGAGGGAAGCGTGACGGAGAACGGAATTCCCGCGCGCGAGGGGATGGCGCTCGCGCCCGCGGCTCCGGGCATGCCGGATTGAACGGGAACGGAGAGATGAACGGATTGAACCTGCGCGAAGGCGGGGGAGGCGCCGAGGGCGATCGACAGGAAAAGAGCGAGCGTCCGGCGCAGGGCCTTCATGCGCTCATTATAAGGAAACTGCGGGCTCGCGTAAGGGGTCTAGCGGCCCTTTCTTAACCGGGCCCGATGGCCTAGTCGGTGAGGCGCAGGACGGTGTCGCGGGCGTCGGGAAAGCGCGCGAGCAAGGTGGCGCGCGCGCCGAGGTCGAAATCGGCGAAGTCGAAGCCGGGAGCGACGGTGCAGCCGACGAGGCAGAAGGGCGAGCCGGCCTCGGGCTCGGCGCCGAACCAATAACGGGCGGGCACGACGTGCTGGAGGAGGTGGCCCTTCGCGACGTCGGGGCCGAGGATGAACTCCGAGACCTTGCCTTCGGGGGAGATCTGGGTCAGGCGCAGCGCGCCGCCCAGGTGGAAGTGCCACAGCTCGTCGGACTTGATGCGGTGAAGGCGCGACTTTTGCCCTTCGGGCAAAAGAAACAATATTCCCGTCGAGACCGGCCGCGAGGCGCCGCCGCGCGTGGTCATCTTCTCGGCGCTGCGGTACGTTTCCTTGAAAAAGCCGCCCTCGGGGTGAGGGGCGAGGCCGTAGGCCTCGACGAGCGCTTTGCTCAACAGCCGATCGCGCGGCTGATGACGAGCCGCTGGATCTCGGACGTGCCCTCGCCGATCTGGAGGAGGCGCTGGTCCCGGTAGAAGCGCTCCACGTCGAATTCCTTCATGAGGCCGTAGCCGCCGTGGATCTGGACCGCTTCGTTGGCCACTTCCTGAGCGACCTCGGAGCAGTACAGCTTCGCCATCGCGCTTTCCTTGCCGAACGGCTTCTTCTGGTCGCGAAGCCAGCAGGCCTTATAGAGGAAGATGCGGGCGTGCTCGATCTTCATCGCCATGTCGGCGAGCTTGAAGGCGATCGCCTGGAAGCGGGAGAGCGGCTTGCCGAACTGGACGCGCTTCTGCGCGTAGGACAGCGCGAGCTCGTAGGCGCCCTGCGCGCAGCCCAGACCCATCGCGGCGATGGAGAGGCGGCCGGAGTCCAGCGTCTTGAGCATCTGGCGCGAGCCGGTGCCGCGCTTTCCGAGGATCGCCGAGTTCGGGACCGTCACCTTGTTGAAGTAGAGCTCGGCGGTGTCGCTCGCGCGCCACATCAGCTTCTTGTGCATGCGCTTGGACGTGAAGCCGGGGGTGTCCTTGGGCACGATGAAGCAGGTGAACTCGGGGTCGCCGGCCTCGTTGCGGTCGCTGACGGCCTGGACGATCACGCCGCCGGTGAGCTCGTTGGAGCCGTTGGTGATGAAGATCTTCGCGCCGTCGATCGTCCACGTGCCGTCGGCGTTCTGGACGGCCTTCGTGCGCGAGCCGCGCGAGTCGCTGCCGGCGTCGGGCTCGGTGAGGCCGAAGGCGAAGAGGGATTCGCCGGCCGCGAGCTTGGGCAGCCAGGTCTTCTTCTGCTCGTCGGTGCCGAAGTACAGGATCGGCGCCACGCCGAGGGAGACCCCGGCCGCGACCGTGGCCGCCTGCGAGCCGTCCACGCGGGCCAGCTCCTCGACGGCGATGCAGTACGAGGTGTAGTCGAGGCCCGAGCCGCCGTATTCCTCGGGAACGATGAGCCCGAACACGCCGAGCGCCCCCATCTGCCTCGTGAGGTCCGCGGAAAACTCTTCCTTCTCGTCGAGCTCGTGCGCGAGCGGCTTGATCTTGGCTTCCGCGAACTTGCGGACCGTGTCGCGAATGTCTTTTTGGGCGTCGCTGAGTTCAAAATCCATGCGCTATTGTAGCGAATCCGCCGTCAGTCGCGCATGAGATTCAATCCCGCTCGCCTCGCGCCCGGACGCGACGACGCGAGCGAAACGAGGCGCGGCCGTCCCCGCGCTTCCCCGTCTTGGGCCGTCGATTTTGTAGGATAGCCGCTTAATGAAGCACGGCGCGCACCCGCACGAAAAGCCGCATCACCCGCACTGGCCTCTCGAGACGTTGCTCTTCGCGTTCGTCTTCGCGCTGGGCTGGCGCTCGGTGCACGCGCCGGAGACGTGGATTCATCTGAAGACCGGCGCGAAAATTCTCGCCGAGCACGCTCTGCCGCGGACGGACCCGTTCGGCTACGGCTCGGCGGGCGGCGCGTGGACGACGGATTCCTGGCTGTTCGACGCCGTCGCGGCCAAGCTCGACGCGCTCGGCGGCGTGAAGGCCGTCGTCCTCGTGAAAAGCCTCGCGGCCGCGGCCGCCTTCGCGCTCCTGCTGCCGATCAACCACGGCAGCCCGCTGGCGGCGGCGTCTTTGCTGGCCCTCGGCGCCTGCGCGGGCTGGACCGGCCTCGTCGAGACCCCGGCGGTCTTCGACCTCCTGTTCTTCGCGCTGTTCATCCGCCTGCTTCGCCCGCGCCATCGCTTCAGGTGGTGGCAGGGCGCGGCCGCCGCCGCCCTGACCGCGCTGTGGGCCAACACGCACGGCGCGTCCTCCCTGCTCGCGCTGTGGCTCGTCGGGCTCAAGGTGTTCAAGGCGTCCCTACGGACCGCGGCGCGCGAGCGGCTCGGCTACTGGTCGACGCTCGGCGTCTGCGTCCTCACCATCGCCTGGAACCCGCTCGGCTGGTCGGTCCTGGGCCGCACGTTCGCCGACGCGACGATCGTCGTCGGCGGCTGGCCGGCGAAGTGGCTTTCCCTTTATACGCTGTTCGCGGTCGGAGGCCTGGCCTCGTGCTGGTACACGCTTCAGCAGGAGTTCGTGACGACCTTGGCCGCGACGAGCGTCATCGCGCTCTCCTTCGTCCTGCCCGGCCTGCGCCCGCTGGCGATCCTGGCGGCCTGCCCGGTCATCGCGCTCGCGCTCGGCCATTGGCTCAAGGCCCGTTCCGACACCTGGCCGCGCGTGATGCGCTGGGCCGTGTTCGCCGGCTTCCTGCTCGCGGGCTACCAGCACTTCGTGGCGTCGCCGCTGTCGCGCGTGCGGGGCTACGGCTCGCCCGAGCTGTCGGGCGCCGCGCATTACCTGAAGTCGAACGCCGCCCGCGGACGCATGTTCAACGAGCCCGACGCGGGCGCCGAGCTGATCGGCTTGTCCGAGCGCCCCGTCTTCGTGGACGCCCGCCCGGGAGTGTATCCGGCGTCGTTCAAGCGCGAGGCCGCCGCCTGGCCGCGGCTTTTCCGCCAGCTCGACATGGTGTACCGCTTCGACTACGCCGTGGTCCTCAACCGCCGAGCCGGCGCTCCGGCCAAGATCATCGACGAGGATCCGGGCTGGGCGCTGGCGTACGCCGACGACCGCGCCCTGGTCTATTTGAAGAAGGCCGGCGAGAACGCCTGGCTCATCCCGCCGGAGCGGCGCCTCGTCGCCCCGAATCGGATGTGGCCGGACGGCCTCGACCCGCTGCTCGCCGACAAGCTCAAGGCCGGCAAGGTGCTGGAAGAGCTCGACCGATGGCTCGTGCAGGCTCCGGACAGCGTGCAGGCCTTGATCTGGAAGGCCTACGCGCTGGGGCGGCTCGGCCTGTCCGACAAGGCCGACCGCCACCTCGAGCTCGCGCGCGAGCGCCCGCGCCTGCGCCGCGACCCCGAGCTGATGGCCGCTTACGCCTTCGCGCTCGAAGCCCGCGGCCGCCTGCCCGAGGCCAAGGTCGCGTATCATGGCGCGCTCGAGTCGGCCCAGCGCCTCGGCGCGTTCCCCGTCGAAGCCGAGATTCTTCCGCGCCTGGCCGCCCTCCACCGCGCGCTCGGCGACGAGGCCGCCGCGCATGAGGCCGAGGCCCGGGCCAAGTCCCTGCCCGGTCCGGTCGAGCCCGAAGAGTGAGCGACCTGGACAACAACGCCCGGTCCTGGTATACTCGGGGCTCTCGAAGAGGATGAAAATCACGCTCTCGCGTCGTCTGGCCGCGGTCCTCCTTCTGGCGCTCGCCGCCGCCTGCAGCCCGCCTAAGTACGCGACCTACGAGTCCATCAACAAGGATTTCACCGCGTCCGTGCCGTGGGGCTGGCAGGTGATGACCGACCAGCAGGACAACGATTTCTCCCAGGTGACCTTCATCGGCCCCTTCGATCCCGATTTCTATCTCGGCGCGCCGAGCCTCAGCGTGCGCTGGTTCGGCCGCTATCGCCCGCACCGCCTGACGGACGGCCGCC
>JAHFCD010000296.1 GCA_023249695.1 Elusimicrobiota bacterium | reverse complement strand
GATGTCGGGCATGACCGCGATCGCGGCCACGAACAGCGCGCCGCCGAGGGTGATGCGCTCGAGAATCCACTCGATATGTTTAGCCGTGGGTTCTCCCGGACGAATGCCGGGGATGAAGCCGCCGTACTTCTTCATGTTCTCGGCCAGGTCGACGGGGTTGATGGAGACCGAGTTGTAGAAGTAGCAGAAGAAGATGATCAGGCCCGCGTACACCGCGTCGTAGACGTAGTTGCCGCCGCGGAAGAAGCTCATGGCCCCCTCGGCCCAGGGCTGGTTCGGGGCGAAGGTGATGACCGTGACGGGCACGGACAGCAGGGAGAGCGCGAAAATGACCGCGATGACGCCGCTCTGGTCCACCTTGAGGGGCAAATAGCTCTGGGAGCCGCCGTACATCTTGCGGCCGACCATGCGCTTCGCGTACTGGACGGGGATCTTGCGCTGGGCGGTTTCGACCCAGACGACGGCGATGATGACGGCGACGAGCGCCGCGACGATGGCGAGCGCGGCGAACAGGTTGATTTCCTCGAGGCGGACGAGCTCGAAAAGGCTGAAGCCCGCGGTCGGGAGCCTCTCGACGATGCCGGTGAAGATCAGCAGGGAGACGCCGTTGCCGATGCCCTGCTCGGTCATCTGCTCGCCGAGCCACATGACGAAGATCGTGCCGGCGGTCATCGTCAGCACGGTCACGCAGTAGAACGCCCAGGTCGGGTCGATGACGGTCGGCGCGCCGCCGGGCGCCTGCATCTTCGTGATCGCGATCGTCAGCCCGAAGGACTGGAAGACGGCGAGGAAGAGGGTCAGGTAGCGGGTGTAGCTGTTGAGCTTGCGGCGGCCGAGCTCGCCGTCCTTGGCGAGGCGGTCGAGGAACGGCAGGACGTGCGCGCCCTGCAGCAGGCTCATGATGATCGAAGCGTTGATGTACGGAACGACGCCCATCGAGAAGATCGAGAAGCGCCCGAGGGCGCCGCCCGAGAAGGTATTGAGGAAGCCGAGGAGGCTGCTTTGCTGGGCGTTGAAGATCGCCCGGATGGCGTCGCCGTTGACGCCCGGAATGGGGATCGCGGCGCCGACGCGGAAAACCGCGATCGCGCCGAGCGTGAACAGCACGCGCTTGCGAAGCTCCGGGACGTCGAAGATGTCGGCGAGTCCGCGCATCGCTTAGGCCTTCACGGCCTTGACGACCTCGGCCTTGCCGCCGGCCTTCTCGATCTTTTCCTTGGCGCTGGCGGAGAAGCCGTGGGCGCTGACCTTGATGGCGCGCTTGAGCTCGCCGTCGGCGAGGATCTTGACGGGCTTGCGGCCCTTGATGAGGTTGTGGATGCGCAGGTCCTCGATCGTGATCTCGGCCTTGTTCTTGAACACGCGGTCGAGGGTGCCGAGGTCGATCACCTGGTAGACGACCTTGAACAGGCCGTTGGTGAAGCCGCGCTTCGGGATGCGGCGGATCAGCGGCATCTGGCCGCCTTCGAAACCGACGAGCTTGCCGTCGCCCGAGCGGGAGCGCTGGCCTTTCTGACCGCGCGTCGCGGTCTGGCCGGTGCCGGAGCCTTCGCCCATGCCGAGACGGACGGGGCGGCGGCGCGAGCCGGGGACGGGCTCGAGGTTGGAGAGCGTGATCGACTGCGCGACGGGAGCGACGGGAGCTTTCGTTTTGGCCACTTTATTTTCCGCGGAGCTTGATGATGTCTTCCTTCGTGCGAAGGAGTTTGAGGGCCTCGAACGTCGCGCCGACCATGTTGAAGGCGTTCGACGAGCCGAGGCTCTTGGTGAGGATGTTCTTGACGCCGGCGGCCTCGAGGACCGCGCGCACGCCGCCGCCGGCGATGACGCCGGTACCGGGAGTCGCGGGCTTCATCCAGACCTTGGCGGAGCCGAACTTCGCGACGATCTCATGGGGAATCGTGCCTTCAGGCACGATCGGGAACTTGATGAGGGCCTTGCGCGCGTGCGCGTTGCCCTTCAGGATGGCGGCCTGCACGTCCTTGGCCTTGCCCATGCCGTAGCCGACCTGGCCGGCCGTGTCGCCGACGACGACGAGCGCCGAGAACGAGAAGCGCTTGCCGCCTTTGACGACCTTGGCCACGCGGTTGATCGTGACGACGGTCTCCTTGAAGCCGCCCTCCTCGCGCTGGTTGTCGCGGCGCGGACCGCGGCGCGGGCCGCGGCGATCGCCGCCCTGTCCGCCGCGCTCGCCGCCGCGCTCGGGGCGCTCGGTGGCCGCGGGCACGATGGGCTGGGTGGGAACCGTCGTCGTCGTTTCGGTGCTCATTTAAAAAATCTCCGTTAAAACTCGAGTCCGCCGGCGCGCGCGGCGTCGGCCAAGGCCTTGACGCGGCCGTGATAGATGTACGCGCCCCGGTCGAACATGACCTTCTTGACGCCGGCCTTCACGGCCTTCGCGGCGATGCTCTCGCCGACCTTCTTCGCCGCCTCGATGCTCTGATGCGACTTCATTTCCTTGCGCAGGTCCTTGTCGAGCGAGGACGCCGAGGCCAAGGTCACGCCTTTGTTGTCGTCGATGACCTGGGCGTAGATGTACTTGAGGCTGCGGTGCACGGTCAGGCGCGGACGCTCGCCGCGGTGCTCGAACAGGCGCTTGCGCGTCGCGGCCTTGCGAAATTCGGAACGAACCCATTTGTTCTTCATTTACTTCTTGCCTCCCGCTCCGGCGCTGGCGCCGGCCGCGGTCTTGCCCGCCTTTCTGCGGACGTATTCGCCCTGATAGCGGATGCCGGTGCCCTTATAGGGCTCGGGCTTGCGCAGCTCGCGGATGTCCGCGGCGGCGGCGCCGACCGCGTCCTTGCTGATGCCGGACACGGTGAGCAAGGTCTTCTTCGCGTCGACGGAAACCGTCACGCCCTTCGGCGCTTCGAAGACGACCGGGTGCGACTTTCCGAGCGCGAGCGTGACCTTCTGTCCCGCGACTTCGGCGCGGAAGCCGAGGCCGTGGATCTCAAGAACCTTCGAGTAGCCGACGGCGACGCCCGTGACGAGGTTGTTCAGACGCGCGCGCGTCATGCCCCAGATCGCGGAGGCGTCACGGGCGACCGTGATGTCGGAGGTCAGGATGACTTCCTGCCCCTTGATCTCGGCCTTGACGTACGGGTGAAGAGCTTCCTTGAGCTCTCCCTTGGGCCCCTTGGCGGTGACGACGTTGCCTTCCAGCTTGAGCTGGACTCCGGCGGGGATGACGACGGGCTGCTTTCCAATTCGAGACATATTTTCCTCTTGTTCCGTTACCAGACTTGGCAGAGAACTTCGCCGCCCGCCTTCTTTTCCTTCGCCATCGCGTCGGTCATGACGCCCTGCGAAGTGGACATGATCGTGACGGAGAAACCGCCGCGCGAATGGGGAATGTTGTCGTGCGGGCGATAGATGCGCAGGCCGGGCTTCGACACGCGCTTGATGCCGCGGATGACGGCTTCCTTCGTCGCGGAATACTTGAGGAACACGCGGATCGTGCCCTGCTTGTTGGTTCCGTTATAGAGGGTCTTGAAGTTGGCGATGAAGCCCTCTTCCTTCAAAACGCGAACGACTTCCATTTTCATCTTCGACATCGGGACGTCGACGCGGTCCTTCTGTCGGATGTTGGCGTTGCGGATGCGAGTCAGCAAGTCGGCGATGGGGTCCATGATTACCTTACCAGGAGGATTTCTTGATGCCCGGGAGTAGACCCTGATGGGCCATCTTCCGGAAGCACATGCGGCACAGGCCGAAGTCGCGGTAGAACGCGCGAGGACGGCCGCAGATCTGACAGCGGTTGCGATGCCGCGTGGAGAATTTAGGCGCCTTGGTCATCTTGGCGCGCCATGCTGTGGTGGCCATAACTTAGTTTCTCCCCGGGTTAGCGGCTTGTTCCGGCGTCTTGAACGGCATCCCGAGCTCCTTGAGAAGGTCGAGGCTCAGGTCGTCCTTGCCGCCGCCGATCACGAACGAGATGTTCATGCCGCGCTGCTGCGGGACGCGCTCGGACTTGATCTCGGGGAAAATGAGCTGTTCCTTGAGGCCGAGGTTGAAGTTGCCGCTGCCGTCGAAGCCCTTGGGCTCGAGGCCGCGGAAGTCGCGGATGCGGGGAATCGAGACCGCGATGAGGCGGTCCAGGAACTCCCACATGCGGTCGCCGCGCAGGGTGACCCGCGCGCCGATCGGCATGCCCTGGCGCAGCTTGAAGTTGGAGATCGACTTCGTGGCCTTGCGGACCTGCGGCCACTGACCGGTGATCAGCGCCAGCTCCTCGCGCGCGTTGTCCAGCATCTGG
>JAHFCD010000295.1 GCA_023249695.1 Elusimicrobiota bacterium | reverse complement strand
TGTTCACCGATCCCGAGATCTCGTGGGTCGGCATGACCGACCCCGAGGCTAAAGCCTCGGGGTTTAATACAGTCGTCGGCAAGTTCCCGTTCGCGGCCTCCGGCCGCGCGATGGCCGTGCGCGAGACCGACGGCTTCTGCAAGGTCGTCGCCGACAAGGCGACGCACCGCATCCTGGGCGCGGGCTTTGTAGGAACCAACGCGTCGGATCTTATCGGAGAAGCGTGCCTCGCGGTGTCGGTCGGCGTCACCCTCGAGCAGGTCGCCCAGACCATCCACCCGCACCCGACCTTGACCGAGACCTTCGCGGAGGCCTGCGAGGTCGCGCTCGGCCATCCCGTGCACATGCTCCAGATCAAGCGCGAAGCTCCGGTCTTCGCCTAGACGATGCTCGTCCGGGATTTGGGCCTCAAGGAGTACGAGGAGGTCTGGAATCTCCAGCGCAAGCTCGTTTTCGAGCGCGGCGAGGGGAGGATTCCGGACACCGTCCTCCTTTGCCAGCACCACCCCGTCTACACGATCGGCCGTTCGAGCAAGCAGGCCGTCCCCGAGTCCCTGCCCTACCCCGTCCACAAGATCGAGCGCGGGGGCGACCTCACCTGGCACGGGCCCGGCCAGCTCGTCGGGTACCCGATCTTCCACCTGCCCGGCCTCGGCCTCAAGGCCCGCTCCTACCTCGCCGCCATCGAGGCCGTCCTGATCGAGGCGATCGCGCCCTTCGGCGTCCGGGCCGCGACGGTCAAGGGCTTCACCGGCCTCTGGGTCGGCCGCAAGAAGCTCGCGTCGATCGGCGTCGCGGTGCGCGGCGGCGTCGCCTACCACGGCTTCGCGCTGAACATGAACAACACCTTGGCCCCGTTCAAGCTCATCCACCCGTGCAAACTCGAGAGCGACGTCATGACCTCGATGGCCAAGCTGCTCGGGGGCAGCATCGACGAGCACGCCGTCAGCAAGGCCGTCGGCCAGGCGATGCTCCACTACTTCGGACGAATGGCCAAGGATGACGCCCTCTCTTAACGCGCTGAACGCCGGCTCGCTCCACCGCGACGCCGCCTTCACGGAGCTCGACGCGAAGGGCTTCGAGCTAGTGGACCTCGAATTCGACGCCTGCCGATTCAAGGACTGCTCCTTCGCGGCGGCGAACCTGCGCCGCGTGCGCTTCAGCGACTGCGCGTTCGAGAACTGCGACCTGACCGCCGCGAAGCTTACCGGCTCGCGCCTGCGCGCCGTCTCGTTTCGGAACTGCCGGGCGGGGGGAGCCAACTTCGCGGCGGCGTCGGCCCTCGACGAGCTGACCTTCACGCATTGCCTGCTCGACCACGCGGCGTTCGCCGGGGCCAAGCTGCCAAGGCTGTCCTTCGACGACTGCCGTCTGCGCGAGGCCGATTTCGCTGAGGCCGACCTGCGCGCGGCGATCTTCACGCGCTGCGACCTCGCGCGCGCCCGGTTCGTCGGGGCCGACCTGACCGGAGCCGACCTGCGAACCTCTTTCTCCTACGAGATCGACGCTTTCCGCACCAAGATCAAGAAGGCCCGCTTTTCCCTGCCCGAAGCCGTCTCGCTCCTGCAAGGCCTCGACATCATCCTGGAGGACTCATGATACGACTCATCGCCTTTTCCCTTTTCCTGGCGGCGCCCGCCCGCGCGGCCTTCTCGGTCCCCGGATTCGAGCTCGTTTACTCGTTCCCTTCGGAAACGAGCCTCAACGAGCCGGACCTGACTCTTGCCCAAGACGCCTGGCCCGCGATGTTCGACGCGGCCCAAAAGACGATCGACCTCGAGCAGTTCTACGTGACGCCCTCGACCGGCGAGCCGCTCGAGCAGTCCCTGCAGGCGCTCGAGCGCGCCGCCGCGCGCGGCGTGAAGATCCGGGTGATCCTCGAGAAGAAGTTCGAGAAGAACTCCCTCGACGGCATCGCGCGCCTGAAGTCCATCCCCGGCCTCGACCTGCGCGTGCTGGAATGGTCCAAGGTCAACGGCGACGGCATCATCCACGCCAAGTTCTTCGTCGTGGACTCGACTTCAGCCTACGTCGGCAGCCAGAACTTCGATTGGCGCTCGCTGAAGCACATCCATGAGCTGGGCCTGCGGATCACCGACGCCGGCGTCGTCGCCAACGTCCAGCGGGTCTTCAACCACGATTGGGCGTACACCGAAGCGGAGCCCGCGGCCAAGCACGACGATGCCGGCGGCCCCGGCGCCGACCGCGCCGCGCGCGCCTACCTCGTCGCCAGCCCCTGGAGGGAGAACCCCGAGGGCGTGGGGGACTCCGAGACGGAGCTGACGAAGCTGATCGGGGAGGCCAAGACGGACCTCGTCATTCAGCTCCTCGACTACAATCCCACCACCTACGCGCGTCCCAAGCGCTTCTACCCGCCGATCGACAACGCGCTGCGCGACGCGGCGGTGCGCGGGGTCAAGGTCAAGCTTCTCGTCTCCCACTGGAACACGGACGAGCAAGCCGTCGTCCACCTGAAAAGCCTCGCGCTGATTCCCGGCATCGAGATCCGGGTCATCACCGTGCCCGAGGCCAAGCAGGGCCCCATCCCGTTCGCGCGCACCGCGCACTCGAAGTACATGGTCGCCGACGGCAAGACCGCGTGGATCGGCACGAGCAACTGGGCGGGGGGCTACCTCGACAGCTCGCGCAATCTGGAGATCGTGGTGAAGGACGAGGCGCTCGCCGCGCGCGCCGCCAAGATCCACGCCCACCTGTGGGACTCGCCCTACACGGCCCCGCTCGACCTCCAAAAGACCTATTCCAAACCCCGGCGTTAAGCGGCTACTATATACCATGAGCTCATCTCCCTCGACGAACCTCGGCGCCGCGCCCGTCCATTCGGCCCAGTACCAGCGCCGCCGCATCATGAACTGGTTCCCGCTCGGGCTGACCTATGCGACCTTCTACATGGGCCGCTACAACCTCAACGCGGCCTCGACCGAGATCATGACGCGCTTCGCCCTGAACAAGGCGCAGTTCGGGACGATCGCCACCGCCGGCTTCTGGACCTACGCTCTCGCCGTCATGTTCAACGGCCCGCTCACCGACCGCTTCGGCGGGCGCCGCGCCATCCTCATCGGCGCCGCCGGCTCGGCCGCGGTCAACCTGACCGTCGGGCTGCTGTTTCTGTCCGGCTGGCAGACGAAGATCGTCGTGGGGATGTCGCTCTTATACGCCGTGAACCAGTACTTTCAATCCTTCGGCGCGTTGTCCGTCGTCAAGGTCAATTCGACCTGGTTCCATGTGCGCGAACGCGGCGTGTTCGGCGGCATCTTCGGCATCATGATCAGCTCCGGCTACTACCTCGCGCTGACGGTCGGCGGCTACATCCTCTCGCACCTCCCCTGGTACATGATCTTCATCATCCCGTCGGCCGCGATGGCCGTCATGTGCGTCGTCGATTACTTCATGGTCGCCGACACGCCCGCCGACGCCGGCCATCCGACCCTCGACACCGGGGACGCCTCGAGCGGCCACGCCGATAAGGACAAGCCGCTGGACCTCACCTACCTGATCACCCATGTCTTCAAGAATAAGATCATCCTGACCTTGACCGCGGCGGAGTTCTGCACCGGCTTCGTGCGCCAGGGGCTCCTGCTCTGGTTTGTGCCGTTCCTCAAGGAGGTGCACGGCATCTCGCACGGCAGCGACATGAAGTTCATGGGCCTGTCGCTGTTCACGATCGCGACGACCGGCATCACGGTCGGCGGCATCGTCGGCGGCCTGATCTGCGGCTACCTCTCCGACAAGGTGTTCCAGAGCCGGCGCCCTCCCGTCGCCTTCATCTTCTATCTCGGCCAGATCGCGTCGCTGTTCGCCCTCGGACAGACGAAGGACCCGGCCGTCGCCTCGTTCCTGATCGGCTTCTGCTGCATGTGGATCTTCGGCGTGCACGGCATGCTGTCCGGCACCGCGTCGATGGACTTCGGCGGCACGAAGGCGGCGGCGACCGTCACGGGCCTGCTGGACGGCATTCAGTACGTGGCCTCGGGGCTGACCGGCATCTTCCTCGGCTCGATCCTCGACAAGCACGGCTGGGGCGTGTGGACGTACATGATCATGCCCTTCTCCCTGATCGGCGCGCTTCTGATGACCACGCTGTGGAACGCCACGCCGAAGAACACGAAAGTCGTCCTCAAGGCGTGAGCTCCCAGAAAGAGCTGCTCGACGCGCTGCTCGACGACGTCGCCGCGCGGCCGAACACGATCGTCGTCTTCGACCTCGACGACACGCTGTTCTCGACGGCCGACCGCCACCTGCGCAT